>QIIH01000409.1 GCA_003229235.1 Flavobacteriales bacterium
CAGTCTAGCTGGTCTTTGATAGGTGCAATAAACTTAAAATAAGAAGGCTTTAAAGAGTCCGACAAGGGCTTAGAAGCAGGCAAATCTTGTAAGAAAGGGTCTACTTGCGCATTATTTTTCCAAAAACGATAACATACATGTGGGCCACCAGAATTACCTGTCATCCCGACCCATCCAATAATATCTCCTTGGCGCACATAATCGCCTGTACTTACATTGCGCTTTTTCATATGAAGGTATTGTGTTTCGTAAACCGTATTATGCTTCAGCTTAACATAATTTCCGTTTCCACCACGACGTTCAGATTTAGAAACCGTTCCATCTGCCGTAGCCATAATGGGTGTCCCTATAGGGGCAGCAAAATCGGTTCCTTTGTGGGCCCTCACTTTGTAGCCGTAATATTTTATTCGACGTTTTAAATTATATCGGCTCGAAATACGGTAGTTAAATTTAATTGGCGACTTTAAAAAAGCTCTTCGCAAATTGTTGGCTTCTTCGTCGTAAAAGTCAGGAATACCCAGCCCTGTGTCGTCAATAAAATTAAAAGCATAAATAGCCCGTCCTCTATGTTCGAAAAAAGCCGCTTTTATTTCGCCTATTCCTGCAGGAATGGAGTCGTTGATAAACTTTTCTGTATAAACCACTTTAAAATTATCACCAGTCTGCAAGTGAAAAAAGTTAACTGTCCAAGCATAAATGTTTGCCAGACGTTCGGTCATATTCGCACCTAAACCTTGTTCACTCATGGTTTGAGACAATGAGCTATTGATAATTCCTCCAGCCGTTTTTTCGACAACTGTTACGGGTTTTCTACGCGTATATGCTTTGGTTATGCTATCGCGCATATCCACTACTATATAATCTATTCTGTTTTGCTCGTAAATAAAAACTTGAGTAGATTGCGTGCTATCTTTGGCATTAAGTAACATATATGGGCGACCGGTGTTCATACGTCGCACGTCTAAGGTGGCCTTTATAGTTTCTACAACAGAGAATATTTTTGCTGGAGCAACATGGTTGTCATTAAGTAAATTGCCAAAGGTGTCTCCTGAGCGAATTGAGTCTCGTACCACATTAAAATCGTTGAGCACAAAGCCATATTCCTCAATTATTTTGGGGACTACAACAACTTGCTCTTCAATAATTTCTTCTTTGTCTGAATTGCAACTTGACAAAACACCCATGCCAATTACTACTATACATATCTTGCGTAAGATCATTTTCTATTCTCGCTATTAAATGCGTGTGTTCCCCACTTCTTTTTCTTGCTCGCTCCAAAGGTTGGGGGAAATATTGAATTTTGTTTCTAATTTATTAAGCCGGTGGATTATTAATTTATTCATTAAAAATTAATCTACCACAATTTTAAAGGAGTGCTTAAGCCCCTTAAAATCTATTAAATCTGCCTTAATGGATCCCACGGCTAAACTTGCACTAATTCGCACTGGCATCCTGTTATCGTCGTCAGAAATCCAAACTGTTAAGCTCTCTTTTTCTTTAAACACACGCCCAGCAAGCACATATGGCCTAAAAATGAGACAAGACACATCTCCAAATTTGGTGCTAACTATCTCACGTCCCAAAAACTTAAGTCTAAACTTAAAGTTCTCTTTGTCAAAAAACATATTGAGTTCTGTAACATCACCTTCTTTTAAGGTGCGCACATCTAAACGATTCCGCAGATAATAAAATGCCGAAACCATATCCTGAGTGTCTTTTGGGAAACTATATGTTACTTCTGTATTGTGTTTTTTATTATTAACCAAGGCCTGGCTAGCCGTATGATCAAACTCTATTTGAATATCCTTAGTATGGCCACCTTCGTCAATCTTGCGAATAAAACGATACGGAATATCACGATCTATATCTACATAAGATTGATAATAGTCTTCTACTTTAAAAAACCAACGTGAAACTCCAGTTGTTTTACCCTCACCAATGATATGATACACTTGCTTACCATTGAGCGTAGTTTGTTCTACCTCAAGAGTAGCATATCCAGCAGTTAGCAGGCCGTAATGGATTCTAAACTTAAACCATTCGCCATCGCCATAGGCTTTTTGTATCTGCCCAATTGCTTGTGCAGAGACTAATATCAGGGCTATTAATAAAAACCGTTTCATTTCTTATTCACTTTTGGATATTAGGCGATTTGCAATATCTGTTCCAAAGATGTGTTTGTTTTGTTAGTTAGCTATTATAAGGTTCCTCTTTTTGCCTGCTGACGCTCAATAGCCTCAAAAAGTGCTTTAAAATTTCCTACCCCAAAAGACTGTGCTCCTTTGCGCTGAATCACTTCTATAAACATTGTAGGCCTATCCAAAATATTGTTGGTAAAAATCTGCAATAAATAGCCTTCTTCGTCTCGGTCTATTAAGATTCCGTGTTTTTTGAGTACTTCGATGTCTTCGTCTATCTCTCCTACACGCTCTAAAACATCGTCGTAATAGGTGTCTGGAACATATAAAAACTCAACGCCGCGATTGCGCATAGCAGAAACCGTTGTCACTATATCGTCTGTCGCCAAGGCCAAGTGCTGAACTCCAGCTCCATTGTAAAAATCTAGATATTCTTCTATTTGCGATTTCTTTTTGCCCTTAGCAGGCTCGTTTATCGGAAATTTAATACGTCCGTTTCCGTTGCTCATTACTTTACTCATAAGTGCGGTGAATTCTGTAGAGATGTCGTCGTCTGCAAACGAAATAATTTGAGCAAACCCCATAACTTTCCCGTAAAACTCACACCATTTATTCATTTCGTCCCAACCGACATTACCAACCATATGGTCGATAAATTTTAAGCCAACTGGTTCTGGATTATAATGAGATTCCCATTTTTGAAAGCCTGGCAAAAATAGTCCATCATAGTTTTTACGCTCGATAAACAAATGCACAGTCTCGCCATAGGTATAAATTCCAGATTTGATAATATACCCGTTTTCGTCTTCTTCACGTGTTGGTTCTAAATAGGGTTTTGCGCCTCTTTTGGTAGTTTCTTCAAATGCAGAGGTCGCGTCGTCTACCCACAAAGCAATTACTTTTACAGCATCGCCATGCTCGTCTATATGTCTGTTTAAGTCGCCCCCCTTATTAAGCGGAGTGGTTAACACTATACGAATTTTATCTTGCCTAAGCACATAAGACACTCTGTCTTTTAAGCCCGTCTCCAAACCTGCATAAGCTTCAGACTGAAAGCCAAATGCCGATTTGTAATAAAAAGCAGCTTGCTTTGCGTTGCCTACGTAAAACTCTACATAGTCTGTTCCCAAAAGTGGAAGAAAATCTTCTGCTTCTTCGAAGAGTTTTTTAAGCCCGTACTCTGTATTTTGTAAGTCTTTTAAATTTTTTATATCTCGTGCCATCTTATTTTTTTGCTGAATATTAGTTATTTTTTGAAATTCAAAATCGAATTCAAAATTTACCACATAGCCAGCATATTTGACGTTATGTTATAATTGTTTCTCATTCTAACCATGACTTGTGATAATCTTCGTCTGCAATTCTCATTGCAACTTTGGTTAGTTTTAATGGTTTGAATGTATCGACCATCACAGCCAATTCGTCTGTTTTAACCTGTCCGATACTGCGTTCTGCCGCTCCTGGATGTGGTCCATGAGGTATGCCGGCCGGATGCAACGAAATATGCCCAGGGCCTATGTCGTTACGACTCATAAAATCGCCATCTACATAATACAAGACCTCATCGCTATCTATATTGCTGTGATTATAAGGCGCTGGAATACTATCTGGATGATAATCGTACAATCGTGGACAAAATGAGCATATCACGAAGGCATCTGACTCGAAAGTTTGATGCACCGGTGGCGGTTGATGAATTCTTCCTGTGATAGGCTCAAAATCGTGAATCGAAAATGCATACGGATAATTGTGTCCGTCATATCCAACTACATCAAAAGGATGAGTGGCATACACCATGTCAAAAATATCGTCCTGCTTTTTTACCTTGATCAAAAACTCTCCCTTTTGATCGAAAGTTTCTAATTCTTGTGGTCTTCTAATATCTCGCTCGCAAAAAGGCGAATGTTCTAAAAGCTGTCCAAACCAATTACGATAACGCTTAGGAGTATAAATTGGTCGGCGAGACTCTACAATAAACAAGCGATTATCTTCGTCGTTAAATTCTATCTTATAAATAATGCCACGTGGTATGAGCAAATAATCTCCATAGCTAAAGTTGAGATTACCCATTAATGTGCGCAATTTCCCTGAGCCTTTATGAATAAATATAAGCTCGTCTGCATCTGTGTTCTTATAAAAATATTCGGTCTGGCTATATCTTGGTGCAGCCAAAATGATACTGCAATCAGAATTGGTTAACACGATTTCTCTACTCTCCAGATAATCGTCTTTAGGCTCCACTTTAAATCCGTGAAGTCTGTAAGATTTCATGTTATTTTCATTAGCGATTTCTGGCGCCACACTGTATTGCCCTTTTATCTCTTTTACTTGCGTAGGGCGATGTTCGTGATACAAATTGCTGTACATTCCATCAAAACCAATGGTGCCGAACAGCTGTTCACTATAAAGACTCCCGTCAGGCTTTCTGAACTGCGTATGTCTTTTGGGTGGTATTTTACCTAAGGAATGATATAATGGCATCTACTTTTTTTATTAAAGTTACAAAATTGAACTCGGAGAACTCATAAAAATATCAGCTACTCGGGATTGCGTTTTACTAGTATCATTAGCCTAACAATTGTATGAAATGATCGAGCGGTCGCCATAACACAAATATCGTAAAATATAGACATTTTTGTGCTAATAATATGCTAAAACCTATACCCCAAAGTCACGTACCATTCGTTAACCCCTGTTTCTGGAGAATGTGAGTATATTAACTCGATAGGGCCTAAAAAAGTTTCGAGACCGTAACCTACTCCAAAGCCCGAATAATCAATTCCGTCTACCCACATGCGATTTAAAAATAAATCGTCGCCAACATTGGCAATATTGATTACGGCAAACAAATGATTTTTTGAAAACAATTCGTAATCAAAGTGGGCTGCAGCCTTTAGGTAGGTATTTCCGCGAAGCGAAAGTGTAGAGTATCCATAAAATTGAATGATGTTCCCACGTGTTGCAAAACCGTATCCCCCAACAAAAAAGTCGAAGGATCGTGTAGATTTATCGCCAATTTTAAAACCTCCTTCTGCGCTGAGTGTCGTAGAAAAGTTGCCAAAACTAAAACTTCCACCAATCTGCCCTTTGGCAATCGAAAACTCGTCAAAGTCACTTGCTACCCCATAGCCTTGCAAATACACATGAAAATCTCCATTTAAAAACATCCCACTATTGGGATAAAAAATATTATCTCTTGTATCTATATTTAAAAATGCAAAAACACTCAAATAATCTGAATCGTCGAAGTATGTGCGATTGTTATCGGCTTCAATTCCGATAGTTTCGCTGAACTGAACCATTTTTTTGTGCTCTCCACCCATCCCAAAATTAAAAAAATTACCAATGAGCGTTTGCACATAAATTTGATTGGTGAACTCTGTAAAATCTATATTGATTTCGTTTAGCGTAGTATTTAGGATGTCGTCTGGGATAAAAACCTCTTTTTTTACATCCTCTGTAAAATTAAAAATATTTGATCGTGCACCTATACTCCAATAGTAGCCTTTGTCTATATAATAATCAAAATTATATCGCAAATTATCGCCAACAATCAAATCGAGTGAAGCCACATCGTTATTGATCAATAGTCGTTTTCTTGTCACGTTAATCAGTGCCGCAGAGCGGAATAAGTCGTCGTAGTGAATTCCTAATCTCAGTAAAGTTTTTGTAGGGCTCTCTATTATCTTTAAATCGAGAGTTCTAACCGAATCGTCTTGTATGCTAAAATAATAATCGATAGATTGAAAATTACCAGTAGCCATTAGGTTGTTTACACCTTGATTAAAATGTGTAAAGGTGCTTTTAAAAGGTGTTTTTATCTTTAATTTTCCTAAAATATACGAGCGAGAATACTTGTCGTTACCTGTTATGTTCACGCGATCTAACTGCAAACTATCATTTTTGCGACTAGGAACCCTGTAGCGATCAATAACGATGTTTTGTTGTTTTGCTATATTGACCAGCTCCTCCATATTCAATTGGGCCGCTTTAACTCCTGCCGCTACAATTTCGCTGCCTTGGTTAAAGGATACAACCGTAAAATCTTCAATTTCTGGATCGATATAAACATCTGTCTTTTGGCGCTTCTCCTTCATAGCTTCAATAGACCTAAAGTTGTTAAGCTGCACCAAAATATCAATCGCCGAGGATAAATCTTCACGAGATTTTAAGTCGTCCTGCACATCTACTCCAATTATAATATCGACGCCTTTGGCGAGCATTTCTTCTACCGGATAGTTGTTAAGCACACCTCCATCTATAAGCAATTTTCCATCTATAAGAACAGGACTAAACACCGATGGCAAAGCCCCACTTGCGGTAATTGCTCGGGGTAAATAACCGCTTTCGAGCAAAACCTGAGTGCCCTTTTCTACATCGGTGGCCATACAGAAGAACGGAATGGGCAGGTTCTTAAAGTCTTTAATTTTGCCCACATGTTCTGTAAGTCGAGAAAATAAATTATAGATGTTTTGACCCTTAGACAAAGCCGATGGTATAGCAATTTTAAACGAATCAAATGGTAGGGTTATCGCATACTTTTCTGAGTCGTTTTTTTCGTAAAAAGTCTTGGCGCCTCGCGGTAATTCGTCTTGAATTAACACTTCAAAATCGACAGCTCTAAAAATAGAATCCAATTGAGCTGCGCTATAACCAGACGCATATAGCGCCCCTACAATTGCACCCATGCTCGTCCCACCAACATAATCTATTCGCACTCCGGCCTCTTCGATTACTTTTAAAGCTCCAATATGCGCCAAGCCCTTAGCGCCACCCCCACTTAAGACCAAACCAACTTTGAGGTCTTTGCCGTCGGTATTTTGCGCCACCGAACCTTGGGTTGTGATAACCCAAAATACTAATGATAATATGATGCCTATTATTGGCTTCACGACTTTTGCTTCTTAAAATGATGTTTTACAATACGCGCTTTATGTACGCCTACTACTTCGTTAAGTTCTTGTTCGCTAGCTTTTGCCACTCGCTTAGCACTTTTAAAATGCTGCAATAACGCAAGCACTGTTTTTTCGCCTATCCCATCTATAACAAAAAGCTCACTCTCCAAGGCTGCTTTACTGCGTTTGTTGCGATGAAATTCGATTCCAAACCGATGTGCTTCATTTCTTAACTGCTGAATGATTTTAAGCGTCTCAGATGTTTTATCCAAATACAACGGAATTGGATCTTCAGGGAAATATAGTTCTTCTAGCCTTTTAGCAATTCCAACAATGGCAATTTTTCTTCGCAAATCTAATGCGTCCAGGCTTTTTAATGCCGAAGATAACTGCCCTTTTCCCCCATCGATTATTATTAACTGTGGGAGTGATTTCTTCTCATCTAACAGGCGTTTGTACCTTCTGTAAACCACTTCTTCCATCGAGGCAAAATCGTCTGGGCCTTCTACCGTCTTTATATTGTACTTGCGGTAATCCTTTTTGTAGGGCTTGCCGTTTCTGAATACCACACAGGCAGCTACTGGATGAGACCCTTGAATGTTAGAATTATCGAAACACTCTATATGCCTTGGTTCTTTAGAGAGTCGTAAATCTTTTTTCATCTGATCCATCACCCGATTCTCATGTCGCTTAGGATCTACAATTTTTGCCTGCTTAAAGCGCTCCATTCGGTAATACTTTGCATTTCGGAGTGATAAATCTAGGATTCTTTTTTTGTCTCCTTTTTTAGGGATATATACTTTAATTTCTTGCCCAAGGTCTATGAGAAATGGCAAATACACCTCCTTACACATTGATTCGAATCGCTGTCTAATCTCGATAACCGCTAGGCTCAGTAAACTTTCGTCTGATTCGTCTAACTTTTTCTTGAGTTCTAAGGTATGCGAACGTATAATAGAGCCGTAGCTAATTTGCAGATAATTTA
>QIIH01000206.1 GCA_003229235.1 Flavobacteriales bacterium
TCTTGCCGAACACGTTATAATGCCCCGTCTGCGAAGCGTGGGTACTAAGCAGGACCGAGTGATTATAAAATGTCCAGTGGACATTTTACACGAGGGGCCAGCTGGCGGTGGGCGTTCGATGGCAAAATAGTTCCTTGTAAGCCGCTGTCGCGGGTATCTCATTCAAATGTCCACAGGACATTTGGTTTCTTCGAAACATCCCTCGATAATGTATTACTTCACATCTTTAGAGAGTGGAGGAATGCAAAAACACACTAAGAAGGGGCTAGAGTTTTTTGCTTACTTTTTTGGGCAATGCAAAAAAGTAAGAGAAAGAAATCTATTAAATAAAAAAGGGGATGCTTTTGCATCCCCTTTTAATATTATTACGCAGTCTTCTCTCGAAGCGGACGATTCAAAATCAAATCTAAATACAGATTAACATTGCGTTTTAAATCTTTTCTGTGAGTAATAAAATCTAAGAATCCGTGTTCTAAAACAAACTCTGCCGATTGGAATCCATCGGGTAAATCTTTACCGATAGTTTCTCTTACAACTCTCGGGCCAGCAAAGCCTATTAGAGCACCTGGCTCGCTAATGTTAATATCGCCAAGCATGGCAAACGAGGCAGTGGTTCCTCCTGTTGTAGGATCTGTACAAAGAGAAATATAAGGAATACCTGCATCTGCTAATTGGGCTAATTTGGCAGACGTTTTTGCCAATTGCATCAAAGACAAAGCAGCTTCCATCATACGTGCACCGCCACTTTTGGAGATAATCATTAAGGGAATATTGTTTTTTAAAGAATAATCTGCTGCACGAGCAATTTTTTCGCCAACTACAGAACCCATAGAGCCTCCAATAAATCCAAAATCCATACAAGCAATAACTAAATCTTCGCCCATAGATTTACCCACGGCTGTTCTAACGGCATCTTTAAGCCCCGTTTTTTCTTGAGCATCTTTTAAACGATCGGCATATTTCTTTTTGTCTTCGAATTTTAAAGGATCCTTAGAAGTTAAGTTAGGATCTAACTCTACAAAGGTGTTGTCGTCGTACAAAATTTCGAAATACTCTTTACTACCTACTCGCACATGATACCCATCTTCTGGGCTTACATAATAGTTTTTTTCGAGCTGTTCGGCATCGACAATTTTTCCTGTAGGCGATTTATACCAGAGTCCTTTTGGGACGTCCTTTTTGTCTTCTGTAGGTGTCTGAATACCTTTTTTTGTACGTTTAAACCAAGCCATATTGTAAATATTTTGGTTGCCCTTAAAGGGTGTTGATATTATTTAAATCGGCAAAGGCCTTTTCTAGCCTTGCTTTGAAAGTGAGTTCGCCTTCGCGCAACCACTTACGTGGATCGTAATATTTTTTGTTTGGAATATCCCTGCCGTCAGGGTTCCCTATTTGAGCGCTAAGATAGTCTACTTTACCAACCATATAATCACGAATTCCTTCTGTAAAGGCGTATTGCAAATCTGTATCGATGTTCATTTTAACCACTCCGTAACCTATTGCCTCACGTATTTCGTCTACAGTAGAACCACTTCCGCCATGAAATACAAAATCGATAGGGTTATGACCCAATCCAAATTTATTCTGTACATATTCTTGAGAGTTCTTTAAGATTTTTGGAGTTAATTTTACATTCCCTGGCTTATAAACACCGTGAACGTTTCCGAAAGCAGCAGCTACAGTAAACTGATCGCTAACCTTCATAAGCTCTTCATAAGCATACGATACTTCTTCTGGCTGCGTATATAATTTAGACGAATCGACATCTGTATTATCTACACCATCTTCTTCGCCTCCAGTTATCCCTAATTCGATTTCTAGGGTCATATCCATTTTGCTCATACGATCTAAATAGCGCTTACAAATCTCGATATTCTCTTCGATTGGCTCTTCAGATAAATCAATCATATGCGAACTATATAGCGCTCGCCCGTATTGCTTATAATGTACTTCACTCGCATCGAGCAAACCATCTATCCACGGCAACAATTTTTTTGCACAATGATCTGTATGTAATACAACCGTGGCCCCATATACTATTGCCAACTCATGAATGTGTTTAGCTCCAGCAACTCCCCCAGCGATTGCCGCTCTTTGCCCTTCGTTAGACAAGCCTTTACCGGCGTTAAAATGAGCTCCACCATTAGAGAATTGAATGTTAACTGGTGCATTCAAATTAACTGCAGTTTCTAACACTGTATTAATGGTACTAGACCCAACCACGTTTACAGCAGGCATCGCAAAGCTTTTTTCTTTAGCAAGCTTGTGTATTTCTTGAACGGTGCGACCTGTAGCTACACCAGGAATAATTGAATTACTCATATTGTTAGTTAGGATATAATGTAGAAGACAAAAATAACAAAAAACGGCTTAAAAGGGATAGTTTATTCCTATGTTAATAACCGAATTGGCAAAGTTATACTCTTTAAACCACCGTTCTCCTTTTTGCAATGCAGGATTGTGAGTTTTAAAACCTGTGTCTAGCCTTAAGACAAAAAATCCAAAATCGTATCGAACTCCAAAACCACTTGCAACAGCCAATTCACTTAAGTCCGAAAAACCGTCAAATGTAAAAGCTAGGTCTGTTTGGATGTCAGAAATATTCCAAATGTTTCCAACATCTACAAATAAGGCACCTTTAAAAGAGCCTAATAAAGTAAAACGATATTCGGCATTAAAGGTCAATTTAAAGTTAGCCTCGTTAAAGTCTAAAATACTACCACTACTTCCCGGTCCTAGATCGTAAGGTTGCCAGCCTCTATTATCATTTGCTCCACCTCCAAAATAGCTACGTATAAAAGGAATGCTATTACTATTGCCATAAGGGATAGCAATTCCGCCTAAGGCGCGAACCGCAAAAACTGCATTTTCGTTAATTTCCCAATGCTTAATATAATCGGTTTCGATCTTAGTATACTGCGAAAAAACAACGCCGAGTACTTCGTAATTACCATCTGCGTTCTGACTAGCTCCAGCCAATTTGTTTACAGCTGCCATTAGGTTCCCAGCAAACTCTACTTTGGTCCTAAACCTGTAAAAATTGTTGTCATAAATGTCTTCTCTCGAATCTTTTATATACGTAAGAGCGGTACTAAATATTAGATTGTCTTCAGACAATCTTTCTTGGCGTTGGTCTATACTGCTTAGATCATCAATGTCGTCTTTAGTAAATGGTAAATTGTCCGGATTCTCTCCTAAGGCATCATCAATAAAAGCATCGATTTCTGTTGGGACACCAAGTTGGTCATTCATGTCTTCGAATGTATAACCTACATCCTGCGCGATGTCGTTTACTTGATCGAAAGAGCTCGAGTATACATTAAAATAATTATCAACATTTAAATTTCGTACATATTGAACATTAGCCAATTCTAACCTCCACGTTTTAGATTTAGCAGGCTTCCAATGATAATTGAATCCAGCTGTCAAATTCTGTCTGTCAAGCCCAATATTGTTCTGAAAACCAAAACCAGTATTTATTATTGTTCTTGGCGCCATGTACTTTGGAATTAATTTAACTGTATTAAAGGGCGATAGGATTCTAGGAAACGAAAGTCGTGCATCTCCACCTATATCCGAAATATTAAAAAAGGAACTGCTGTTAGATGCATTGTCTTTAGAGGAGCCTAAACTACCCCGAGCACTTATTTCTAATGTTTCTGCTCCTCTAAACATATTGCGAATAGACAGGGTTGTGCTAAATCCTATGCCAAACTCCTGCACTGTAGATGTAAATGCATCAAAGTTTACGCTAAAGTTGTATTTTTTTAATGGTGTGAGTAGCACAGTAGCAATTAAACCAGTAGGATCTTCGGGGTCCTGATCATAGCTAATTGTGGGATACCTAAAAACTCTAAGTTCGCTTATTTGATTGTAAGTAAGTGATCGATCAATGTCTCGAAATATTTTGCCAGGAGTTATTGCGACCGCATCTGTAATTGCGTTAGACCTGAATTGTTGCGGTTTATAACTATAAAGTTCAAATTGGTTATAATGCACCGAATCTTTTAAAGTTGCATCTCGGTTTGCATAGGTGTAATCGGTAATTATACGAACCTTGTTAACGGTGTGAATCTCAAACGGTTTGGTATAAGTACTATCGCCTTGAGTAATATTGCGATCCGGAATTAAATAAGTAATGTTAGCCTTGTGCCCAGTATTTACTGTATCTGCATCAAAAGTTACATATTCTTGTTCAAAATAGAACATTCCTGAGTTTCTCAATTGAATCGTAAGACGGTCTATTTCGTTCTCAAAATTAATAGCCTCATATTGGTCACCCTCATGCAAAAAACTTAGAGGTTTGGTTTGATCAAAAATACTATCTACGATAGGACTGCTAATCTTTTTTTGAATGGAATCTAAAATATAGGGCTGTTGCCTGTTTACATTAAAAGTAACCGATGCCCTTTTGCTACTGTCCTTGTTAACCGTATAACTGGCAGAAGATCTAAACCAGCCCCTTCTGGCATAATATCGCTCAAGACGTTTTTTAGATTTTTCTAATTTAAGGGTGTCAATAATTACCGGAGCTTCACCAGTTTTCTTAATCCAATTATTAAAGCCTCGATACGAATTACCCATTTCGGCGACTTGCTTCTTAGAAAGTAATTTCTCATAACGCACTTTTCTTAACGGTTTTTTATAAAGCCACTTGTTATAAGCAGAATCGGGATACTCTTTGGCTAAATTATAAATGTGTAGGCTAAAAGGAACCTTAAATACGCGAGTATTAGGATGTTGTGACAATTGAGCATATACCAGATCGTCTTTTAAAAGCTCGCCATCTACGATTATCTCGTTTTTAGTTAAAAGACTTTCAGAGTCCTTTACGTGCTTTACTGCGTTGCAGGAACTTATAAGACTTCCTATAAGAAGAATTACTATTATTTTTGAATTGGATTGCTTCAAAAGTGGGTCAATTACATCCAAAAATACATTATTTAAACATTATTTAATTACTTTACTTAAGGCTTCTTTAATTGGTATTTTAGCATAGTCAAATTAACGGCACAAAAAGACAATACATTTGCAAGATTAATTATAACATGGTCTCAAAAAACGAACTAAAATTAATAACGTCATTACAGCAAAAAAAGTGCCGCGATCGCGAGGGGGTTTTTATTGCCGAGGGACCAAAGATTATTCAAGATTTTATTAATGCTGGAGCTTCTTTGGTAAAGTTACTCTCTTTGAAAGGCCAATTTGACGGTATTTCGGTTAAAGTTGAAGTAGATCCTAAAACACTAAAAAAAATAAGCGGTTTAAAAACGCCTAATACTGCTTTTGCAATATTTAAAAAATTTCCAGAGTCAAAAATCACCAGGACGGGTTTAAGTCTTTGCTTAGACGGAATCCAAGATCCAGGAAACCTAGGAACTATCATAAGACTGGCAGATTGGTTTGGTGTCTCACAAATTATTTGTTCTGAACACACGGTAGATTGTTATAATCCAAAAGTGGTTCAGGCCACCATGGGTTCTCTGGCCAGAGTTAGTTTACACTATACAGATTTAGCTCCTTATTTAAAACAGCATACTCCAATTGTTTATGGCGGGTTTATGAATGGAGCGTCTATTTATGAGACCCAGTTGCCAAAGGATGCAATTCTCGTTATGGGCAACGAGGGCAATGGTATTTCTAGCGAAATCGAACGGTTGATTGACACTAAGGTAAGTATCCCAAATATGGGTTCGGGGCAAACAGAAAGTTTAAATGTAGCTTCGGCAACCGCAATACTACTCAGCGAGTTTAAGCGGTCTACTGGAAAGTAAAGTTTACAAATATTCCACGCGTAGACATCTTTTCTATATTACTAGTCCAAGGGCTATTGGGGTCGTTATCAGAAATTAATTCGTTATTCATAGCAAATATCCCACGTATCGAAGGAGTAAACTTAAAGTAAAATAAGTACAAGTCTATTCCAAAACCCAGCTCGTAATATTGAGTGCCTTTAACCATTCTAAATTCACCTCCAGAATTATCTTGAGGATTATCGCTGTTACTCGACAAATTAATCGACGTAGAAACTCCTGCTACAACAAAAGGTTTAAAATTATTTAGACGTTTGGTCGATATTTTTACTAGTAATGGAATATGTATATAGGTAGATTTAACTTCTCTTAAAAAATCGTGTTCATCTTCGAATCCTGGAAAGATTAAATCACGTTGTGTATAGAACAATCCTGGTTCTAGGCGTAGGTTTATGTAATCGTTAATCCGCATGTCGCCAACAAGCCCAACATTAAATCCCGTTTGGGCATTTACTATGACATCTGGCTCTTGCCCCTTGTATTCAAATTTAAAGTCGTAAGCATTAAAACCTAAAAAATAACCCCAGCTAAAGAACTTTTTGTCAAACGTCTCTAAGTTAGCCAGACGTTCGCTATTAAATAGTTGTGCCTTCATGGTTTGACCCAAAAAGCATAGTATGACAAGAATGAGCAGTTTTTTTATCATTTTTTTCGTGCAGAATAAATGGTCGCGACACCAAATGTTTGCGGTATATTTTCAATAGCTATAAACCCTATATTCTTAAAAATATTGTTGAGTTTTTCTCCATGCGGAAAACTAGCGGCACTTTTACACAAATATTTATAAGCTACTTTGTCTTTAGAGAACAACGTACCAATGATAGGGAGCACAAAATTTGAGTACAAAAAATAACCTTGTTTATAGGGGAACTTAGTAGGTACAGATGTCTCTAAGACTACAAATAGCCCTCCCGAGGCCAATACGCGGTAGATTTCTGCCAAGCCTTTTTCAAGGGTTTCAAAGTTTCTGATTCCAAAAGAAACTGTAATCACATCGAAGCAATTATCATCAAAGGGTAATTGTTCAGAATCTGCTTGTAAAAATTGCAACCGATCTTCGAACGATAAATGTTCGGCCTTTTTTATAGCAACATCTAGCATCCCTTGTGATATGTCGAGTCCTGTAACCTTAGCCTCCAGAATTTGCGCTGCAAATTGAATTGCCAAATCACCGGTACCAGTGGCAATATCCAAAACGCTTGTAGGCGCTTCGTTTTTTACCAGTTTAATTACTTTTTTTCGCCATTTTTGATCTATCCCTAGCGAAATTACTCGATTGAGGCCATCGTAATTACCAGAAATAGTATCAAACATTTGTTCAATCTGTTCTTTCTTAGACGCCTGAGAATCTTTATATGGAGTAACTTTATGGGTCATCACTATTATTAGCCAGCGAAATTACGGTTTTTTTAAAACCTCTTAAAGCTCTAGCCAATAAATAACTGTGTTACAATCGGTAGATTTTAGCTAAATTTGCAGCCTATCTCTTATCCATAATATGAAGATTATAGTTGCGGGAGCAGGTGAAGTAGGGTTTCACCTTGCCAAATTACTCTCTTTTGAATCTCAGGATATTACACTTATTGATACGAATCGAGAGAGTTTGTTGTATGCCGATACGCATTTAGACATACGCGTTATAAAGGGCGATGCCACCTCTATTTCTGTACTACAAGATGCACAAGTACATCAAACGGAGCTTGTTATTGGCGTAACTTCTAGTGAGACGACCAACATTACTGTTTGCGTGCTAGCCAAGCAATTAGGTGCTAAAAGAACAATCGCTCGAATCTCCAATACCGAATTTATAGTCCATAAAGAGAAATTAGGTTTTACTAAGTTAGGAATAGACGAATTGATATCGCCAGAATCTTTGGCAGCCGATGAAATTAATTTATTACTTAATCAATCAGGGTTTGACGATACCTTCGAATTTGAAGAAGGTGCCTTAACGATGATTGGTTTGGCACTACCGCGCACTTCTAGTTTTGTAGGCAAGACTGTAAAAGAAGTTGGGCTAGCCTTTCCTGATTTTAAGTATGTACCTATTGCAATTCAACGTCTGGGAACACAATACACAATAATTCCGCGAGGCGATACCCAGTTTAAAGAAGGAGATCAGGTGTATTTTATCACTCCAAAAGAAGGGGTAGAACAAATGTATACCCTCTCTGGAAAGGTGCGAGA
>QIIH01000454.1 GCA_003229235.1 Flavobacteriales bacterium
GGTTCTCTTGCAAGTTTTAGCTCTTCTTTGGTATAGCCGTTAGATTCGAAATCGTCACAATGTGGTAAGGCATTTCTGAAAATAGGATAGGGGTAGGCCATTTCGCCTTTTTTACCTACAATCTCATTTTCTAACTGCTTTACCGCCTTGCTTCCTGTACCAGAAACCGATTGATAGGTAGCAACCACAAGCCGTCGTGCTATATACTTTTTATGCAATGGAGCCAAGGCCATCACCAGTTGAATGGTAGAACAATTTGGATTAGCAATTATGTAGTCGTCTTTTGTAAGCGAGTTGGCGTTTATTTCTGGAACCACTAACTTCTTGTCGTGATCCATTCGAAAGGCAGAAGAATTATCGATCACTTTTGTACCAACCGCTGCAAATTTTGGAGCCCATTTGATGGAGGCCTCTCCTCCGGCAGAGAACATTGCCAGTTGTGGCTTTTTTTCTAAGGCCATTGTCATGCTTACAATAGCTACTTGCTCTCCCTTAAAAATAATTGTCTTTCCCACCGATCGCTCAGAAGCGACAGGAATTAACTCCGAGATTGGGAAATTGCGCTCTTCTAATAGCTTGAGCATAACTTGCCCAACCATTCCGGTAGCTCCAACAACTGCAACACTATACATTCACTTGGGTTTAAGACTGCAAAAATAGAACGATTCCAACTAACTTTTATTGAATTACCTAAAAAAGAACCGCCTCTTTTAGGAGGCGGTCTAGTTAGAATAGTAGTGTAGTGGTCAATTTACTTTTTAAGCAAATCTCTAATCTCACTCAATAACTCTTCTTGTGTTGGTCCAGCTGGTGTGGCTGGCGCTTCTTCTTCCTTCTTTTTTGATTTATTATAAGCCCTCATCATAATAAAGAGTACAAATCCAACAATTATCAAGTTTATGATTGCATTTACCCATTTACCCCACATAATGGCGTTTTCTGCCTTAGTTACAATGCCGTCGGCACCCACTACGGCCTCGTCTAATACGACCTTTAATTGTGCAAAGTCCATGCCTCCGGCATAATGACCAATAATTGGCATCATAATATCGTTCACAAAACCGTTGACAACTAGGCCAACAGCCCCTGCCAAAATAACCGCTACCGCAAATTCGATAACGTTACCGGTCATAATAAATTTTTTAAATTCTTTTAACATGCTCGTTGAAGTTTTTAGTTAATTACCTCTAAATATAAGCAATACAATAAACATATGTTAAAGGGGCAAAGCCTAAAAAGCAGTTATTTTTGAACAACGACACGAGTTATTCGACTAGATACTGCCGTAAGAAGCTCGTAGGAGATAGAATTGGCATGTTGAGCTAACTGGCTAGCAGGATTGTCTGGGCCAAAAACTAGTACCGTATCGCCTTCTGTGCAATCAATTTCAGACACGTCAACCATTAACATATCCATACAAATATTACCTACCATTGGTGCTTTCTCACCATTAATAGTAACCCAGCCAATTCCATTGCCGTAATAACGTGATATTCCATCGGCATGACCTAGTGGTATTGTCGCTGTCCGGATTGGTTTTTGTGCGATCAAAGCTCTGTTGTAGCCTACGCTTTGTCCGCGAGCTATTTCGTGAATTTGAGAAATCACAGAAAGCAAGGACGTAACAGGCTTAAGGTGTATGTCGTATTTTGGGTCGTTTGCGTATCCATAAATTCCAATACCGGTCCTAACCATATCGTAATGTGCCTCCGGATAATTTAGAATTCCAGAAGTGTTAGTTGCATGAATAATTGGACGCCTTCCTAAAGAAGGAAGTAAGTGAGATAGAATTTCGTCAAATTTTTCGATTTGGCTCTTGGTAAAATCTTTTTCTTCGGGATCTTCACTAGCGGCCAAATGTGTGAAAACTGAGCGTACTTCAATGCCCGAATGGCCTTTAATTTTACCTAGAAGACTAACAACATCTAAGGGTAAGAATCCTAGGCGATTGAGCCCTGTATTAAATTTTAAGTGAATCGGATATTTTTTTAAAGTTAACGCCGAGACTTCTTCTAAAAATAACTCTAACACCCTAAAACTATAAATGTTTGGCTCAAGACATCGATCTATTATGGTCTTAAAATTAGAAGGCTGCGGATGTAAAACCAAAATTGGCAATTTGATTCCCGCATCACGCAATGCAACGCCTTCTTTAGTATAAGCAACAGCTAAATAATCGATATTTATTGATTCTAAATGTTTTGCAATTGCAATAGCATCGCTGCCGTAGCCAGCGGCTTTAACAACCGCCAACATTTTTGTAGACTCTTTTAATTTACCTCGCAGATACGTAACATTATGTGTGAGCGCACTAAGGTCTATCTGCAATGTAGATTCTTGATACTCGCTCATTTTTTTGGATTGGTCACCGTTATATCTTCGGCATCTTTAACGTCCATTTTTCGAAGCTTTTCACGTAGGGTCGCTTTGTAGTATGCAGCTCTACTAAGGGGCTCGTATTCTCCAGTTTCGCCCAGAAGCACGAGATCTTCACTTTGCGCTTTTCTAAAGCTATACTGCGCCAGATTTCCTGTTCTCGTACAAACCGCGTGAACCTTGGTCACATATTCGGCGGTAGCCATTAGGGCAGGCATTGGCCCAAAAGGATTACCTTTAAAGTCCATGTCGAGTCCTGCGACAATAACACGAATTCCGCGATTGGCAAGATCGTTGCACACTTTAACAATTTCGTCGTCAAAAAATTGAGCCTCATCTATCCCCACTACATCGCAGTTGTCTGCTAGCATAGGGATATTAGCGGCTGCCGGCACCGGTGTAGATCTAATTTCGTTACTGTCATGAGACACAACAAGATCGTCGTCGTAGCGCTTGTCTACGGCGGGTTTAAAGATTTCGACTCGTTGTTTGGCAAATTGAGCTCGCTTTAATCGGCGAATGAGTTCTTCGGTTTTCCCTGAGAACATCGACCCGCAAATTACTTCGATCCATCCAAACTGTTCTTGTTGATTTACGGTATTTTCGAGAAACATTTTGTACTTTTCTAGACGAAAACGGTCATTTAACCGTTAGTAACTCTAAGTGTTGTAAAGGTATAAAAACCACGTCATAAATAGCAGTTAATTTTTAAAGTTATGAAGAAGAGCGTCTTGATGGAGTTAAGAGCATTGGCCCAAGAAATCCTTGACGACCAAGAGGGCAATAACATTTCCGTTCTTAAGGAGCGGGTTCAATCTATATACGATCGCCTTGCGGTTTTGTCCTATTTAGAAACAGAAGTAGGGGGATTTCAAGAGCCGGTAAACAAATCGTTAGACTCTAAGAGCTATAGAGAACAAAACTGGTTTCAGGACCCACAGCCTGTCGAGAAATCTGAACATCAACAAGAACTTACTGAGCCTCTTATAGAAAAAATTAAAGATATCGTAGCGCAAATGCCAGAAGAGACTTCTGCAGTTGACGCCTTACTAGAAGAGGTAATTCCGGCGGAAAAATTGGTTAAAAACGATATGGATGACATTGGAATGGACTTTGCGAATATGCCAGTTTTTGAGCGCAAGATAGACGAGGCACTGGACCCTACTTTAGTAACGTTAAGCACCAAAGAAGAGCCCGTAACAAAAAATAATACCCAACAAAAGTCAAAGTCGTTGAACGATTCAATACAGCAGAGTGTACAAATAGGCCTTAACGATAGGCTAGCGTTTATCAAACACTTATTTAACGAAAAACCAGTCGAAATGGAGCAGGCTTTGACTCAAATAGACGGTTTGGATGATTATGAGAAGGCAAAGAGCTTTGTTGTTGGCAAGGTTCAGCCAGCATATAACAATTGGTTGGGAAAAGAAGAATACGCGGAGCGCTTTTTGGCAATGATCGAAAAACGCTTTTAATCGATGCAACTTTCTAAAATTATTTATTGGGCCGCAACGATTCTGTTGTGTGCTATTTTGTGCTATTCGGTCGGGATGTATTTTCTCAATACGGAATTGATACAAGGGTTTTTTAACCGTTTTGGATATCCAGAATATTTAGTTATTCCGCTTGCGGTTGCCAAGATTTGTGGTGTGACTATGATTTTATGGCGAAAAAACAGTTGGCTCACGGAGTGGGCGTATGCAGGAATCTTTTTTGACATCGTTCTTGCATTTTTTGCCCATTATTTTGCAGGAGATTCTACAACATTTACCTTGCTTGCTATAATCTTTTTGTTGATTTCCTATTTTTTCGGAAAAACCGTAAGACCCTTACATGGCTAAACTATACATTGTTCCAACACCAATCGGTAATTTAAAAGACATAACACTTCGAGCGATCGAGGTGCTAATTGAGGTTGATTTAATTTTAGCAGAAGATACTCGTACCAGCGGAAAACTACTAAAACATTACGGGATAGGCACTCATATGCAGTCGCATCATATGCATAACGAGCATAAAACGGTTGATGGCTTGATTGAAAGGCTTAAGGGCGGAACGTCTATTGCGTTAATATCTGATGCAGGAACTCCCGCCATAAGCGACCCAGGATTTTTACTAGTTAGAGCTGCTGTTGCCGCGAATATCGAAGTAGATTGTTTGCCAGGCGCTACCGCCTTAATTCCCGCTTTGGTGAATAGTGGATTGCCAAATGATAAATTTATTTTCGAGGGTTTTTTGCCTGTAAAAAAGGGTCGTAAAACGCGCCTCGAACTATTAACTGAAGAAACTCGGACGATGGTTTTTTATGAATCTCCACACAAATTAGTAAAGACTCTAACACATTTTGCCGAATTCTTTGGTAACGACAGACCCGCCTCTGTCTCAAGAGAATTGAGCAAATTGCACGAAGAAACGCTACGAGGAACTTTAGCTGAGCTTGTTTTGCACTTCGAAGCCAAGCCTCCTAAAGGGGAATTGGTTGTTGTTGTGGCGGGGAAATCTTAGAACTCTGTAAATTAAATTTTAGGTCGAACTCAGGTTTAAAGATGCTTGCCTTTATTCCAGCCGTGTTTGCCAAGATATTGATCACCGCTTTCTACAGCTTTTCTTAATTACAATTTCACGGAAAGTTTAAAAAAATCAAGATGAATAAAAAGCTCTTAATTTTTTTAAACAACCACCATATTTCTATAGAAACTAAAGGTGCTTGCCTTTATTCCAGCCGTGTTTGCCAAGATATTGATCCCCACTATCTACAGCGCCCTCTTCGATAGAAGTTCCCATAGAATCATTCCAACGGTTTAAATAACCAAAAAGGGAAATTACACCTAGCATCTCGACAATTTCTCCTTCGTCCCAATGCTCATATAGGCGATCTTTTATTCCTTGATCTACCCCATTTGGAACTTGAGATGCAACTAACGAAAAATCTAAAGCGGCGCGTTCGGCATCACTAAAGGCGGGATGTGTACGGTATTCCCAAATGTTGTCTAGTTGTTCTTGTTCTGCTCCATAGCGCTCGGCAGCACGAATGGCATGGGCTTGACAGTAGCGACAGCCCGTACTATTGCTGCTTACCCAAGCGATCATTCTTTTTAATGCAGAAGTAACGCGACCTTCGTTTGCCATGACGGCTTTATTTAGATTGATAAAGGCTTTACTTATGGCTGGCCGGCGCTGCATGGTGAGTACACTATTAGGGCAAAAACCCAAGGTTTCGTTAAAGAATTCGGCCAATTCTTTGGTTTCGTGATCGTGATCTGCAGATAATGGAGTTACTAAGGGCATAGATTTAAGATTTTATAGAACGAATTTACAAATTCTTGTAACCAAACCAGACATTACACGTACTGGCTTAGATTATATTTGTATTTTTACTTTGAACTCAGGTTTTAAGTATTCCTCATTACAACCACTCAAAATTATAATATCAATGCGTTGGAATCTGCGTCCAATTCCTCCAGAGGAGGATGTTAAAAAACTGGCCCAATCGATAGGGATACCCAGCACTATTGCGACACTACTGCTTCAACGAGGAATTAATTCGTTTGAGGAGGCTAAAGCATTTTACAGACCGGAGTTAGAACATTTGCACGATCCTTTTTTAATGAAGGATATGGACAAAGCTGTAGCGCGAATTGAGACGGCAATTAAGCAGAATCAGAACATTATGGTTTTTGGCGATTACGATGTAGACGGCACCTCGAGTGTAGCGCTAATGGCCTCTTATCTACTTAGTTATTATCCCAATATTACTACTTATATACCCGATCGTTATAACGAAGGTTATGGTGTTTCGATAGCAGGAATTGACTATGCTATAGATAACGATTGTTCTCTTATTATCGCACTGGACTGCGGAGTTAAAGCAGTAGATAAAATTGCCTATGCAAAGCAAAAGGGTGTTCATTTTATAGTTTGCGATCATCACAGACCAGGAGACCAGCTGCCTGATGCGATTGCTGTTTTAGACCCTAAGCGGGACGATTGTGACTATCCGTTTAAAGAACTCTGTGGTTGTGGGGTTGGTTTTAAATTAATTCAAGCCCTACACAGTAACCAACATCGAGATTTTGATGAGCTTTTGCCATACTTAGACCTTGTCGCAACAGCTATTGGGGCAGATATAGTTCCTATAACTGGGGAGAACCGAGTGCTGGCATATTATGGTATGCAAGTGATTAATCAACTTCCTCGACCTGGGTTTCAGGCAATAATAAGCCAATCGAAAAAAGAATCATTTACTATTACAGATGTGGTATTTATTATCGCTCCGCGGATTAATGCCGCTGGCAGAATGAAGCACGGTATGCATGCGGTAAATTTACTAATGGAAGAAGATCTTGAACAAGCTAGTGAAATCGCTCAAGAAATAGAAACCTACAACCTGAATCGCCGAGAGGCAGACGCGGCAATTACTGTAGAAGCCCTAGCCTTAATAGAGGCCGATGGCGAAACAGAGAATAATACAACCGTGGTATTTGATCCAGATTGGCATAAGGGCGTTATTGGAATAGTCGCATCAAGACTTATCGAAACCTACTACAGACCCACGATTGTTTTTACCAGATCGGGGGATGTTTTAGCAGCCTCGGCGCGATCTGTTCGAGGGTTTGATGTTTATGAGGCGATTGCCGCTTGTAGCGAGCATTTAATTCAGTTTGGAGGACATAAATATGCGGCGGGAATGACGGTAGCTCCCGAAAAATACAAGGCCTTTAAAGCCGCCTTTGAGTTAGAAGTGAAAAATACAATCCCGCCTTCGATGAAAGTGCCCGAGCTACAGGTTGACCTTCAATTAAACTTAGACGAAATCAACCCAAAATTCTATCGTCTTTTACGACAATTTGCTCCGTTTGGTCCCGGTAATTTGACTCCGGTTTTTATGAGCCAAGATTTGCGAGATACTGGATGGGCGAAGGGTGTAGGGGAAAACAATGCACATTTAAAGTTAACCGTCGAGCAAGGTGGCAAAGAGCGATTTGGAGCTATTGGATTTGGTTTAGGCGATTCGTTAGAGAGTCTAAAGAATAAGACCTTTAAAGCAGCGTATAATATCGACGAAAATGTTTGGCAAGGTAGAACGAGTTTGCAACTTAAATTGAAAGATTTAAAAACTAATTGATAAACTTGCTAAGCAAGCTAACGATCTGCTCAGGCTGTTCTTCTTGGATAAAATGCTTAGCATCTAAGAGATGAATATTATCGTCGTTTATTCCTAGAAATGCCGTCAATTGGGCTCGTTGAGGTTCAAGTTTTAAAAATGAATCGTCCTTGCCCCAAATAATTTGAGCAGGCACCTTAACCTGATCAATATATTCTGTGATTAATGGAAGATTGTTACAGGTCTGGGTAAAAAAGTAATACATGGCTTTCGTTTTACCTTCAAACCTGAGTTCGACCTAAAATTTAATTTACAGAGCTCTAAGAAAAGGTGAGATTTGAAATGTAAAGTTTTGTAAGTTCAAGTTATAAGTGCAACACGAATATTTAAAATAGATGGGGCTAGCCCCATCTATTTTAGGTTCAATATTTATATTCGTTT
>QIIH01000247.1 GCA_003229235.1 Flavobacteriales bacterium
ACCTCAGATTTAGAAGGTTATTTTGAACTCGAAGTGAATAATCCCAGCGAGTTAATCTTAATCAGGTATTTGGGTTATAAAACAATTACAAGACACAATTCGTCTTTCAAAAAAGGTAGTTGCGAATCCATTTATTTGGTTTCCAATCAGTTACAACTATCGCAGATTGTGTTGCAGGGTTTTTTAGTAAAAGGAATCGATAAAAAAGATGACGGTGCCATACGGATTAATTTTAATGAATTTTCTATTTTACCAGGGGTCATCGACGCAGATGTTTTACAGGTAGTGCAAGCATTGCCAGGGATATCTAGCATTAACGAAACAGTTTCTAATATAAGCATAAGAGGAGGGACGCACGATCAAAGCCTAATACTTTGGGATGAAATTAAAATGTATCAATCAGGACATTTCTTCGGACTGATCTCTGTTTTTAATCCTCAGATGAGTCAAGGTGTTTCGGTTATAAAAAACGGCAGTAGTAGCCATTATACAGACGGAGTTTCTGGGACTATTGCAATGACTTCGTCTCGACAACTTACCACCCAATTTAAGGCTAATCTTGGTCTAAATTTGGTGAATGCCGATGCTTTTTTAGACATTCCATTAGGGATAAAATCGTCGCTGCAAGTAGCGGGTAGAAAATCGATAAGCGATTTTTTTATAACACCTACCTACGACCAGTATTTTGATCGAATTTCTCAAGATACCGAGTTGGCTAATAATTCTAGTAATGCAATAAACTCCGAACAAGAATTTGATTTTTATGATATGTCCCTGCGGTGGTTGTATCAAATAAGTGACAAAGACCTTTTACGGCTCAATTTTTTAGTAATAAATAATGAGTTACTTTTTACAGAATCTGATGTTGTTGCACAAGAGTTAGAATCACGCCAAAGCTCCCTGAAGCAAAACAGTATCGCGGCAGGATTGTTTTATAGTCATCGATGGAATCAAGAGTGGCAGTCTAGCTTGCAAGGCTATAATACAGATTATAAATTAGAGGCGATTAACGCCAATGTCTTACAATCACAACGATTTTTGCAAGAAAATTCGGTGTCAGAAACTGGGATTAAAGCACAAACCAGTTATCAGGCTTCAACACGGGTTACGGCCAATATAGGCTACCAATTTTTAGAAACAAAAATTAGGAACCTCGACGATGTAGATAACCCAATCTTTAGGTCTCTCATTGGAGAAGTAGTGCGCTCGCATGGAGGTTTCTTAGCTGGAATTTATAAAAATACTGAAACTAAAACTCGAGCCGAATTAGGCGGGCGATACAATTATATTTCTAAGTTTAATCGACATATAATAGAGCCAAGACTTAGTTTTAGCCAAGGTTTTGCTCAGTTTTTTAGTTTAGAAGTGTTAGGAGAATTTAAACACCAAACCACCTCGCAAATTATTAATTTTCAAAACGACTTTTTGGGGGTAGAAAAAAGAAGGTGGCAACTAAGCAACGAAACTACTATTCCAATTATCGAAAGCAAGCAAGGATCGGTAGGAGTTAGTTATAACCAAAACTCGTGGCTCATAAATATAGAGGGCTATTTTAAACAAGTAGATGGAATTACCACTCAAAGTCAGGGATTTCAAAATCAATTTGAGTTTGCCAAAGAGGTAGGCTCCTATAGCGCTACAGGTATTGAGTTTTTGCTAAGGAAAAATTTATGGAGACTAAATTTTTGGAGTAGTTACAGCTATTTAGATAGTACGTATAATTTTGAGACACTATCTACTACAGAGTTCGCTAATAATAATAGACTTACACATACAGCTTCGTTCGGTACCACCTACAATCATAAGGCTCTAAAAGTTTCACTAGGACTCAACTATCAAAGTGGTCGTCCAACGACGCTTACAGATGAGCAAAATCCGTTAACCGATGGCGTAATTAACTATGCAACCCCAAATGCTGCAGAGCTCGATTACTATATGCGATTAGATGCTTCTGTTGTTTATTCAATTCAATTAGGAAAATCAAAACTTCAGATGGCCGCTTCTGTCTGGAATATATTGGATAAAGAGAATATTATAAACAGCTATTATACGCCCAATCCAGATCTGTCTGGAGTTACATTAAATAACCAACGCTCACTTGGAATCACTCCTAATGTGGCAATACGTTACTTTTTTTAAGACAAAATTACTTCCCTATACAAAATATAAGTTTCCTTATTTATAAGAGGTTCGGTAAGGTACAAATGAGATGTAAATATCGTTTAAGGGGGGTAATCAACGAATATTATACTTTACTCTAAAGTAAATCTATAGCTCGATCCTCCAAAAGCAATAACAACTTGTATTGGCTTACTTGCGTTTACAATTTCATTATAGATTTTAGTTTGTGTCCAATCATAATAACCATATTTAATTTGGTTTTTAACACCCATCGACCCAGTAGTCACTTCCTTATATCCAGTTATGGTTATAGAACCATTTGAAAAGGAGTATTCTCCCAATGATGCCCGAACTTTTTTACCATCTGATGTTTTGATTGAAATAGCACCATTTTTGACTCCTATCATACTGGCTTTATTATCTTCATACTCATAAATGTCAAACCTTATAGTGCCATTAAAGTTTTTAACACTCTTTAATGCTTTTTTAGAATATTTGAGCAACCTATTAATTTCTTTCTCAGAATATCCTTTCTCTTCGTACGTCTTAGTCAAGTGTTCTTTATACTCTTCCAATGTGTAATCTGGCATTAATTCTAGGATTGAATTTACGCGTAAAGGAGAATCATTAGTGGCTGAATTTGAAAATTTTCCTATTGATATATTTCTTTGAACTTCTCCAATCTTGTCTCCAAACTCATCGACTAGGTCAGTTGTTTCAAATAGTGATTGAGCAAAACTTGTGTTTACTAATAGTAGTAGTAAAAGTGTAATTAGGTTTTTCATTTTTGAATTGTTGCTTTAAAGAGCTGTTAGTGTAAGAATAAGTGAAGCAGCTACTCCAATAAGTGTTACAATCCCTAAAAAAGTGACCCATCCTTTTATAGACTGCTGGTCTTGAATTATTGTACTGTTTTGTCTAACAAGCGTTCGTAATGCATCAGCCTCAGTTAAATCGTGCCACTTAGTGCCAATCAATTCCTTGGTTCTTAATTTTCCTGTCTTATTAACTTCAATAGTCTCCAAGATTGATAGGTCACCATCTTTTTTAAATTTTTTGCGTGCTACATCTGCTTGGTAAGGCAGAATATAGCCCTTTTTTACCGCTTGCTTTAATTGTTTGTAAAAGTCATCTTGTGTTACTTCCATGATTAATTAGTTTACAGTTAAATTCATAGAGGAATAAACTCAATTGAATTATAATTATGCTTGTAATATTTAGGGGAGAGTTGCACTTTACAAAAAGTACAAACCAAATATAATAATAAAAAAAAAGATTTGTTTTATGGTTTACCTCATCATTGCCCTCTCAATCTCACTATAAGGAATCCTTTCTGCTTGCTGTATTTTAGTCATTAGCTTTAAATAACGATTAGTGGGCTTCCCTGCATAGGTCTTTTTAAAATGTTTTTTATACAATTGCTCATAAAGTCTGTCTAGTTCAAAATAAGCCCCATAGAGCCTTGTTAGGCCTCTGTAATGCTTGTTTTCTGTTTGGCTCTCATACATTGCGTATCTAGTATTATCACGGTGCGAAAAGTAACCGCCAATTAAATACAGTTTTCTGCATCGCTTCTCTGTGAACGGACATTTAAAATAGTAGATGTTGCCTTTGCCTAGATTAGAGGGTACAGTAACTAAATTTATTCTATAGTTTCTTGCTTCATCGTTATGGTTGTAATCTAATTCAATATAGGGTTGTGAGTACATTAAAACTCGAATGGAGAGACTTGATGTTTCGACTCCGTTTCTGCTCCAACTAATTTTACCACCTCTGAATTGATTAGGTTTTAAATATTGCCATTCTTTAAGTTTGGTAATACTTATTTGCAGGCAGTCATCGTATAGTAGGGGAAAGGTGTATGGTTTTGGTATAGTAGTTTGATATAACCTAAATTCTTAGAGAATAATTTTCATCCATTTCTATAAAATCAATTTTAGATTCTGTCCTATTTGGATCAGGATTACAAGTGATTGGTAAGAATAATATCAAAATTAGAAGTGCTGTTATCTTTTTCATGTTGTATTTATTTGATTACTCATTTACACTATAATTAAACGGTAAATAGGTAATCATTTATTTATAAGCTCGGTAAATTTGTTTTCAATCATTTTGGCTATTGTTGAATGCTCGTTTGCAGTCTTTTCTGTAACATAAGTTTTAAATTTATTTAACTGTTCGTATCGTCTTTGTTTGGTTATTGTAAGCCAGAAATAAGAGTTCGCCCATTGATGCTGCCTTCTTGTCTATTTTAAATTCTACACTAATACGCTGCCTGTCTTCCAGACCCAGTTCTGCGGCGAGCTCTGTATCAAAGTTTTTTTGGACAAACTTCATTACTTGGTCAGAAAGACATTTCCTTTTCTGTAGCTTGCCTTTTATGTTTTCGCAACTAGGATAAATAGGAACATCTTCTATTACCGAAAATGGAATATTTACCACTCCTTCTTCGTCAACTTCTTCTATTTCCAAATCGTCTGCTACAATTTCGATTACCTGCTGCACCATAGGAGGTGGCGGAGGCGGCATGTCTGTAATCTCGGTAATAGGAATTTCGTTTTCAAGTTCTGATTGAAGATCAATCGAACTAAAATCAAGGTCTTGTTTTTCTGTAGATTGCCATTCCATGGCTCTCCAAGATATAAATAGCATTAGTGCTAATCCGGCTAAGAAAAAGATGTTACTCCAGTTGTTTATGTTTGCTTTTGGGTTTTTCTTGACTTCCGTAATTATCGATTTAGCTACCTAAAGTTAGGCAAGTTTAAATCTAAATAATATGACGGTTGTCAGTAGGCTTGTATTTGCATTTTATTGCTCAAAGTATTAACAGTAAATAGTTTAAATGTATAGTTTAGGAAAAAATCATGTCAATTTTTATGACTTTATATTACAAATTATTTGTACTTTTCATAATAAGATTTGTTAAGTTATCACAATAAAATCTATCAAAATGATTTCTAAAGCTTCATTGTTCTATACGCTTAAAAGTATATCGAAATTTATTCGCTTTGCTCTTTTTACATGCTTAGTTTGTTCATTTTTGAGCTGTGACGAACCCATTACAATTTCGGGCACAGATGTATAATAAAGAAAATTCCTTATTAGTGCACGGTAAAGAGATATTTAGAAAAGGGATCGTTATTTTGATGATTTTTTTTGTGAGTAGTTGTGGAGAAGATAGACCAAGAGAATTCGTTCACATACAACCTTTTCACCCTTTGACCAAACTATCTGGAATGGCAGTTGCCGTTGCGGTGCATCCTAATAATATTAATATGATAGCGGCTTCTGCCTCAGGAGGTGGTTTTGAATCAGATAGTCGAGGATTACGTTGGGTACATATAGCAAATAGTAGATATTGGTCGCACGATGTAATGGATATTGAATATTCCCCATTTAACACAAGAAACATAATTGCTACCACATTAAAAGATTTAAGTGTCATCCCTAATGGTGGAATTTGGCGTTCTCGAAATGGCGGTTTGTCATTTGAGAGACCTACTAATGCTACGCCCAAAGCGGTAGATGATGGCCGATGTAATCCGCATTATTCAGGATATGCAATGAGTTTTGATTACCAATTAAATAGAATTTATGTGGGTACAGATTGTGGATATTCATGGTCTGATGATGGAGGAGACAATTGGTCACATAACATAATCAATCCAATCGTGCCACTTAATTCTAATTTAGATCAAGATAGAGTGTTAAATGTCGTGGGAGTGGGCCGAACCTTATATGCCGTGACGGCGTTAGGAGTGTATCAATCGACCAATGGCGGTGGAAGCTGGAGACGTGGTACAGGCATCTTAGAAAATGGTATTAAATATCGTAGGGGTGTGGCTCGATTAGCTGTTTTTCCCGAAAATCCAAGTATTGCCTTGCTAGCACTCGACGATAGTTTAGATGGGCCTGCAGATACAACAGATGATGATGAACTAACAAATCTCTATTTAACCATAAATGCGGGCAGTTCTTGGGAAATTATAGACAGTGCAGAAGATACCGCTCGTGAGGCTTTTGTAAAGATTACGCCAATCAACTATAACGATGCCGATGCAGGCGGTTATAGTATCTATTGGGGAAGAGGAAAAGACATTCGCAGGTCGGTCATTACAGAAATTTCTGCAGAACAACTTAGGTCACTTCATTGGGATAACATAGATATCGACCATGACGATGTAAACGACATTGCCTTTGATCCAGTAACCTTAGAACCTGCGCTACTGGCTACCGACGGCGGAATCGAACGTACCGAAGACGGAGGGCGTTCTTGGAAAAGCGTGGGGGCCGTATCTGGTTATCGTGCCTTGCAAATTTATATTGTAGAAGGTCAACATAAGTACGATGGAACGACGTTCGAAAATACTGATTTGTACTTTGGCACTCAAGATAACGGATTATATTCCTCAAAAGATAATGGCATTACTTGGGACAAATTATCTGGAGCTCCCGAAGGAAGTATAATTAATGTAGAGCGTGAGGTTACCAATTACGACGATGTGTTAATTGCCGGTGTGATAAACACAACGAATTCTTATCGGTTTAAATCAAACAAATATTTTGAAAGCAAGGGTAATTGGGACGATGCTGGGGATGTAAGTCGATCTGTTCCCATGGTAATTACAAAAAAAGAGGCGATTCAATTTGGCGATGATACCACTGGCACTAACCAGTTAAAACTGTTTTATAGTAATGATAAAGATCACAACTGGATGCCAATTAAGAATATTGATAAATCAATCTATGGATTACAAGAGATTTCCAAACACAATGTTAATTGGCTAACCTTTGGGGTTAGAGAAGGTGGGTTAAATCCTGATGGTTCTCCTTTGTTATCTCTTAGAAGCATTCCTAATATCGAGAACGCAGCCATTGCGCGTTTATATCGAAGCGATCCTTCTTTAGGAAGTTTAGGTGTTCGTGGCTATCAGTTTCTTTGGACCCCAGTTTTTGGGGTTAGCCCAGATAACCCTAATCATATAATTGCGCCTGATATTATCTCTGGGATAATGAAATATAGTCTAGATGGTGGAGTTACTTGGCAAGATGACTCTATTTTAACAGATTTAATTGAAGATTCAGGCACCTTCAAACTTTATTCTCGCGATCGAGGTTTATTGGTTACCGAGGTGTCGTTTCAGCCTGGGTTCCCTAATCATATTTTAGTAGGCACAAGACACGCAGGAATATACAGAACAGTCGATGGCGGTCTAACTTGGGAAAAAGTGAAGGGATCGTATAATATTTCTTATATAACGTCTTTCTTTTGGGACACCCCTAACGAACAAGTAATTGTTTCGTCTTACGGCAGAGGTTTGTACAAGCTACATTATGGTGAGAATAAGATTACCGAGGTTCCAGATAATATTCGAGCGCCACTCCCAATAGACCCCAATCGTTCAGAAGTCGCGTCTGCTGGATTTACAGACCCCGAAATTAATATGGTTGCCGAGTCGGGCTTAGGAGGAATGGGTATTATAATGAGCGGAGATAGGGTAGACATTGTTGGAACTAATTTTCTGGAGGCCACAAATTTACAACCGCCAGTTACCATAATTGCTAACGATCAGGTTTTAGTCTATGCTTATCCTAATACAGATGGCTATTTTAAAGAGTCTTTAGTAATCAATCTACCCGAAGGAGAACATTTTATTAAGGCTATACAACAAGGCCCTAATGGTGATATTATTCGTTATAAAACGTTTGTTGTAAACAATAATGTAGATTAAGGCTGGAACGGGTCTTATTTCCCTATACAAAAATTTGCAAAAATATTACCTA
>QIIH01000243.1 GCA_003229235.1 Flavobacteriales bacterium
ATTGCCTTGTTTACATTGCCAGGGCCAGAATTATATGCGGCCAAGGCCAAATCCCAATCATTAAAGGTTTTATAAAGGCTTTTTAGATATAGCGCCGCCGCTTTTGTGGCCATAATAGGATCCGATCGTTCGTCTACATACGAGTTTACCTCAAGGCCAAACATTTTGCCTGTAGTAAACATAAATTGCCATAAGCCTGTGGCACCAACTCTCGATTTTGCCCGCGGGTCTAAAGCAGATTCGACGATTGCTAAATATTTAAGCTCTAAAGGAATGTTGTGCCTGTCTAATTCTTCTTCGAACATTGGGAAGTAAAAGGCGCTCAGCGACATTAACTTACCCATAGACTTTCTTCTGTTTTTTAAGTAGTAATTAATCACACTTTCAAGCGAGGGATTGTATTCTACATTAAATGGGGTTTTGGCATTTAGCTTTTCCAAACGCTCTTTTAAAACCTCGGTAGGCAATTCCTCGTATGGGAAAGGTTCATAATCGAGACCAGCCACCGTCAAATTCATCTCCTTAAACAAGTCGTTATTGTACAGCTCATCTAGCCAAATACTATCTATTTGAACGCTCTGCGGAATGTCTTGCAAATTAAATGCTATCGAATCGTTATCTATTGTTGCAATTTGAGTAGTGGTAAAATCGCCCGTAGCCTGTGTCGTTACCAATGTATCGACGGTTTTTATGGTGTCTCTTTCTAAGGTAACCTGAGCGCGCGTTATGCCTATTGCCAAAAGCAAACAACTAAGTAGGTATATCTGTTTGTTTTTCATAAATCGTCGCAAAATAAGTATTAGGCGGCGCAATCGCAATAGTTTAACGTTTCTTTCGAGCTTTAGGTATACAAAAAACCCACCGATTAGGATGGGTTTCATTCTACAAAGAGAATATTGTCTATTTAATAATGAGCTTTTTACTCGTTTGACTAGTTTCAGACTGAACAGTTAGGAAATAAAACCCTGTTGGCAAATTAGCATTTATTTGCGTGTTCCCCTGTAAATTAGAAATATCGTATTGGGCTAATTGCTTCCCGCTAACATCATAAATGGCAGCTTGGGTTAACGCTTCTTGACCTGAATAGTTGATGCTAAAAACTCCATTAGATGGGTTTGGAGCAATGGTTATTGCGTTTGCTAGGCTATTGTCTGCAACGCTTAAGCCGTCGTCTACAAGAAAAGACATATTGTCTATCATAGCTTTTCCTGGGCCTGTGCCTGCTTCGGGGATAATTGCAGTAATTCTAATTACAGCATCCATTCCTTCTAAGCCTGATAATAATCCACTAACATCTATCGTTTGAGAGTAATTTACACTTAAAGATCCGGCTCCAATAAATTGATCATCAAACCAATGAGAAAAAGGCGTGCCGTCTGTGCGATAAATATCAATGCTTAATTCTCTGGCAATAGTAGGAATAGGTCCTAAAGAAAAATCAAATTCGGCTGTAAAGTCAAACGAAAAATCTGCCGCAACTATTGCAGCTGGAATGCTAACTGTTTGTTCTAAAATCCACTCTGTTGATGCGGTGCCAGAATCAAAAGACGTAAAAGCCGCAAAACTACCATCAGACGGTAATACATCTGTTACACAACAACAAATATCAGAGGAATTTCCCTGCACTCGAAAGTTTTCAGAACAGCTTAGTGGGCCGCCATCTGTGCCATTTACAAAAGATATATCCCAAGAAGATAAATCTCCAGTTTCAAAGCTTCCGTTAGTTAATAATTCTACTTGTGCGCTTGCGCCTGCTGTGAGCAAAAATGCTCCGATAAATAGTAGTTTTTTATACATGATTGCGTTTTAGTTATACCTAAAAGTACATTAAAAAGTGCAACTGTTTTAATATTTAGAAATTAATTGAGTATCGCAGCAACTCCTGGCAGGGTTTTTCCTTCTAGCATTTCGAGCATAGCCCCTCCTCCAGTAGATACATAGCTAACTTTGTCTGCAAAGCCAAACATTTTAACCGCTGCCACAGAATCACCTCCACCTACTAGCGAAAAACATCCTTCCTTAGTGGCCTGCACAACTGCCTCGCCCAAGGCAATAGTCCCTCCCGCAAAAGGTTCCATTTCGAATACCCCTAAAGGACCGTTCCAAAGAATAGTTTTAGACGCCAAAACCATTTGCTTTACCGCGGCTTGTGTCTCGGGACCAATATCTAAGCCCGCCCATTCGTCTGGAATTTGATCTGTTGGGCAAATTTGTGTACTAGCGTCTTCGGCAAAACCGTCTGCAATTATCACATCTGTAGGTATAAGCACCTGTACATTCTTCTTTTTAGCCTCTGCGAGAATTTGTAAAGCAAGTTTTAGTTTGTCGTCTTCGACCAACGAATTACCTATTTTTCCGCCTTGGGCCTTAATAAAAGTAAAAATCATTCCGCCGCCAATAATCAAATTGTCAATCTTGTCGAGGATATTCTCGATTATGGTAATTTTTGACGATACTTTTGCTCCCCCTAAAATGGCAGTTATTGGAGATTCGCCATCTCGTAAAACTTTGTTTACACTTTCGATTTCTTTTGCCAGTAAGAGTCCAAAACACTTATTATCAGGGAAAAACTGCGCAATAATAGCCGTAGATGCGTGTGCACGATGCGCCGTTCCGAAGGCGTCGTTCACGTAGATATCACCCAATGCCGCTAACTTTTCGGCAAAATCTTTATCGCCAGCCATTTCTTCTTTATGATATCTCAGGTTTTCTAACAATAAAATTTCGCCCGGCTGCAAATTACTTGCCATTTCTTGAGCAGTCTCATCACAACAATCTGCAGAAAACTTAACCTGAACTCCTAAAATATCACTTATTGTTTGTACAATATGTTTTAGCGAAAACTTATTTCCGGGCTTTTTTGGCCTCCCTAAATGCGACATAAGAATGCATGATCCGCCTTGTTCTAAAATATGAATGATCGTAGGTTTTGCAGCTATAATTCTAGTGGCGTCTGTAACTTCTAGCTCTTCATTTAAAGGGACATTAAAATCTACACGGATTAAGGCCTTTTTATTCTCGAAATTAAAATTTGATAAAGTCTTCAACGGGTAAGCGGTTTAATTAAACAAGTATACTAAACTCGGTAATCTAGTACAAAGGTAATCGTTTTTCGCGTTCGAATTTTGCCTAATTCCTTTATATTTACCACATGCAATTTTCAAGTGTTTTAGGCCAAGAACATCTTAAAAGTCACCTACAGCAGAGTGCTAAAAATGGACGCATACCACATGCGCAGCTTTTTGTTGGGTCAACGGGTGCTGGATTATTATCTATGGCACTGGCTTACAGCGAGTTACTTCTTGCTCCTGAATCTAATTCGTCTAAAAATAATACTGCGATATTAACTCATCCAGACTTGCATTTTGTGTTCCCAGTTGCGATAACAGACGCCGTAAAAAAGCACCCTGTCTCTAATCACTTTTTAGAGCAATGGCGCAGCTTCGTAACAGAAAATAGTTACGGTTCTTTATTTGAGTGGTATCAGCGTTTGGGCATTGAAAACAAGCAAGGCCTCATTAGCGTAAACGAAGCCAAGGATATGATAAAAAAGCTCTCGCTTAAAGCCTACGCAGGAGAGTATAAAGTGATGATTATTTGGATGGCAGAGAAGATGAACACCGAATGTTCTAATAAGATTCTAAAACTTGTAGAAGAGCCACCAGACAAAACTGTGCTGCTTTTATTAACAGAAAACGAAGAACAAATTCTTGGCACCATTAAATCACGTTGCCAAGTGTTGCATTTTCCGTTTTTGTCTGTAGACACAATTGCAAGGGGTTTAATGCAAAATCACGACACTACAGAAACTGTGGCCATGAATGTTGCCAAAAAATCTGAAGGAGACTTCAATCAGGCCATGCATTTATTACATCATGATGGGCAAGACATCGAATTCGAAAAATGGTTTTTGTATTGGGTCAGGACTGCCTTTAAGGCCAAAGGAAATAAGATGGCAATTAACGATTTATTGTCTTGGAGTGAAGAAGTGGCAAAAAGTGGCCGCGAAACACAAAAGAAATTTTTACGCTACTGTTTAGAAATATTCAGAGATGGTATGCTGGTAAGTTATGGAGCGGGGCAATTGGTTTTTTATCAACCTGAAGATCCAAATTTTAGCTTATCCAAATTTGCGCCCTTTATTCACGAGGGAAATATCTTCGAAATTACTAATGCCGTTCAAGATGCAATGTATCATATCGAACGCAACGGAAACTCAAAAATTATTTTAGCAGATCTTGCCATTGAGCTCACTCGATTTATCCACAAAAAGCCCGCATAAGAAAAGTTTATTGCTTTTTAATTTAACAATAGACATTCTTTATAAAAACGACGTGATTTTAAGCGTTTTTAAGCGCTTTTCTTGTGAAAATAGTGCTTAGGGTGTTTTGTGGCGAAAACTAGAGTTTAAGGCTTCTTAAAACCGTTAACTGCGCTTTCTGAGCACATAAATCTGCGAAGAATACTCTTTTGTGCTTAATGCTGCCAAATTTGATCTTAGTCCATTCAAAAATCCTTTGAGCAAAGGGGCAGATGACTTTTTATATCGTTCAGAAAGTAAACTCACATAATAGGAGTCAAATTTCATTGGCTTAATAGTTTCTACCCTAAAATTATCTCCAGCCAATCTGTTTATGCTCTCTTTCGAGAAATGATATAAATGTCTCGGCGCATCATAAGCGGCCCAAAAGTTTTTGTAATGTTTAGCGTCCCAAGATTTATAATTAGGAACCGCAATTATTAGCACCCCCTCTGAGTTTAATAATTTATAATATTCCGCAAGGCGTAATTCGGGGTTGTGTAAATGCTCCAAAACATGCCATAGTGTAATTGCAGAAAACCTTTGATTGCTTAACTCAGAAACATTTCCCTTTAAACCTATTTGCTTTTCAGAAGCACGAGCAACCGCCTCTGGGTTTGTTTCGACGCCAGAAATATCCCAGCCCTGTTTTTTTGCTTCATTTAAAAAATCGCCAGTTCCTGCTCCAATATCTAGAAGAGTTTTGTCTCCATTAATTAAATCTGAAACAAGTTGAATCTTGCGATTAATCGAATATTTTTTTACATTTTGGTATAGTTTGTCTACTACAGATTTAGAGGCATCTGTATGCGAGATGTAGGCGTCACTTTTATAATATGCTCCTAGCTCATCCGCAGGCGGAATTGGGCTTGTTATTAGCATGTCTCTTTGCTCATTCCAAACAAGGTCGAACTCCTTTTGAGTGACCAAATAATCTGTCGTGCTTAAGAAGATGTCTGAAGATTTATTTTGACTTGCCATAGAATTGTTCCACGTGGAACATTTAATTTATCTCCCCATATAAACCAACAACACCGAGATATCGTTTGGCGATACTCCACTTATTCTTGATGCCTGAGAAATACTCGTTGGTTTGATTGCATCGAGCTTTTCTCTTGCCTCATGCGAAAGGGACTTTAATTTAAAATAGTTGAAGTTTTCAGGAATCTTAATGCCTTCTAAACGATTGAGTTTGTCTGCGTTATTCTTTTCCTTTTCGATATAACCTGCATACTTTATCTGAATCTCTGTTTGTTCTAAAACCTCAATACCTAATTCGTTTTTTGAGATAAAATCACTTACAGAAGGGATATCTTTCATGTCTTCCATTGTGATGTTTGGTCTTGCAAAAAGCTTAAACATTTTGTCGCTTTGCTTGACCGTTGCAGAATCCTTTCTCTCAAGAATAGGGTTAGCTATTTCTGGTGTTACAGAAGTCTTCTTTAAAAAAGAAACGAAGCTTTCAGATTCTTGTTGTTTCTGCTCCATAACTCTTAGGCGCTGTTCAGAGGCCAAACCAATTTTATGAGCCTTTGGAGTTAATCTAAAATCGGCATTATCTTGACGCAATAAGGTGCGATATTCGGCGCGTGAGGTAAACATTCTGTATGGTTCTTCTGTGCCCTTAGTAATTAAATCGTCTATTAATACCCCAATATATGCCTCATTTCGTTTTAAAACGAAAGGCTCTTTCTCGTGTACTTTTAAGTGCGCATTTATGCCCGCCATAAGTCCTTGAGAAGCCGCTTCTTCGTAGCCTGTTGTGCCATTAATTTGACCAGCAAAATACAAGCCGTTTACCAATTTTGTTTCAAGCGTATGTCTTAACTGCGTAGGCGGAAAATAATCGTATTCTATCGCATAACCCGGCCTAAAAAACTTCACGTTTTCGAAACCTACAACAGAGCGTAAAGCTTTAAACTGTACTTCTTCTGGTAAAGATGTAGAAAACCCGTTCACATAATACTCAACGGTATTCCACCCTTCTGGCTCAACAAACAATTGATGTCGATCTTTATCTGCAAAACGATGTATTTTATCTTCTATCGAAGGGCAATAGCGTGGTCCAATACTTTTAATTCTGCCATTAAACATTGGAGATTTATCAAACCCTTCTCGCAATAAATCATGCACCTGAAGGCTCGTATATGTCATATGACAAGAACGTTGTTCGGTTAGCGGTTTAATCTCTGGCAAATAAGAAAATTTACTAGGGTTAATATCTCCAGGTTGTTCGCTCATCTTCGAAAAATCTAACGATCTACCATCCACTCTCGGAGGTGTTCCTGTCTTCATTCTTCCTGCCTCAAATCCTAGATTCAATAAGTCCTTAGTGATTCCCACTGAAGCTCTTTCGCCAGCGCGCCCACCACCAAACTGCTTGTCGCCAATATGAATCAGTCCGTTTAAAAATGTTCCGTTAGTTAAAACAACAGATTTTGCTTTTACTTCTATTCCAAGGCTGGTCTTTACGCCTACAATTTTATCCCCTTCGACCAATAATCCAGCAACCATTTCTTGATAAAAATCAAGGTTTTCGGTTTGTTCTAATAAACTTCGCCATTCGGCTGCAAACATCATTCTGTCGCTTTGCACCCTAGGACTCCACATAGCAGGCCCCTTAGACTTATTAAGCATCTTAAACTGAATCGCTGTTTTGTCGGAAACTATTCCGCTATATCCGCCCATGGCGTCAATCTCGCGAACTATTTGGCCCTTTGCAATTCCACCCATAGCAGGATTGCATGACATCTGTGCAATATTTTGCAAATTCATGGTAATCAAAAGGGTCTTGGAGCCCAAATTAGCGGCGGCGGCGGCGGCTTCAGATCCTGCGTGTCCTGCGCCAACTACAATAACATCGTATTCGTTTGCAAACATTGCTTATTGTTCCACGTGGAACATTTTAGTTTAATTAGTGGGCAAAGATAGTAATTAAAAAAGGGTTGGCAAGAAATCAATAAAGAAGGCAATGTGTTGTTAATCAATAAGTTGTAGCGCCTTCTCTTCTGCCAAACGCATTTGTTCTGCTGCATTTTTATCGTCGTCTTTCATTCCCATGCAATGCAAAATGCCATGTATTAACACCCTATTTAGCTCGCGCTTAAAGGTTTGCTTAAAGGTTTTTGCATTTTCTGTCACGCGATCTACAGAGACCATAATTTCTGCCGATATCGTTTTTCCCATAGAATAATCGAAGGTGATTATATCTGTGTAAGTGTCGTGGTTTAAGAACTCTTGGTTGATCTTAAGCAGTTGTTCGTCGTCGCAAAAAAGATAACTGATGTCCCCTACTGTAAAATCATTCTGTAAAATCACACCCTCTATCCAATTCGAGGCTTTTTGAGGCTCAGAAAACTCAAAACTAGTTTGACTACTAAAATCAATCATGCTGTATTTTAAAATATTCTTGAACCTTCTTTTTGTATAAAGACCGCATGGGGAGTGACTCTCTATTTAAGATTTCTGTTGTATTAAAGAGCTTTTTTATCTCAAGGCTATTAGGCCCTAAAGGGTTTGTAAATTGTGTGTTATTCGTTTTAGATTCTCTACGCTGTTCTTCTCCTTGATCAAAGGTCGCTTCGTCAAGTTTGAGCATCTGAT
>QIIH01000052.1 GCA_003229235.1 Flavobacteriales bacterium
ACCTAACCTTGGCAATTATTCTGTTAAACGTTGTCAATTCAGGCCTTCAACCTTACCTTTGTAAAAATCTTTAGATGCTCCAATTTTTTGCGAAATACAAGTTTTTTGGAATCGTCCTTTTAGTGCTTTCAGCCATTATTATTAGCGTGATGTATTACGCTTTAAATACACCGGATAAACTTAAAATTTTTCAGCCTGTAGATATTAGCGACGAATCGCTATTAGATCCATCGATACAATTTGTAAAAAAATACCATACCATATCCGATTTTAAGCTCATTAATCAAAACGGCGATACTATTACGCAAGACGATTATCCCGATATTTATGTGGCCGATTTCATTTTTACTACTTGTGTGGGTATTTGCCCAATAATGACGCAGCATATGGTTCAGATTCAAGAGGTTTTAAAAGACGAACCTCGCGTAAAATTACTTTCACATTCGGTTACTCCAGAGATCGATTCGGTAGCACAGCTTAAAAAATACGCACTCCAGAAAGGTGTTAACGATTCAAAATGGAATTTAGTAACAGGCGATCGCAAGCAAATTTATGACTTGGCACGTAAGTCGTATATGGTTGCCGTAGACCTCCCAGAAGAGCAAGCCTATGGCATGATACATACCGAGAACTTTGTGCTAGTCGACTCAAAAAAGCGCATCCGTGGGATGTATGACGGCACCAGTCCAGACGATATCGCTCGCTTACTCGAAGAGATAGAGATTCTTAAAAAAGAAAGATAAACTCGTTTTTTACCTATTAACTTTTGCAATTGCCGCAGATGTCTTATTTTTGTTGTTTAAAATCAATCTAAATAAGAATAATGACCACCATTGCCCATTTAGAAAGGGGAGAAAAAGGAATCATACTCGATTTCCCTATAGATTCGGTACCCTTAAAGCTATTAGAAATGGGATGCCTACCTGGGCTTGAAGTAGAATTAATACAATTGGCGCCTTTTAGAGATCCGCTTTATTTAAACATCAATGGCAGTCATGTTGCTATTCGATTAGAGACGGCTCAAAGAATAAACATCGAACGTATTTAAGCAGCATGGCCAAACAGTTAAATGTTGCGCTTATCGGGAATCCCAATACTGGGAAGACGTCTGTCTTTAATCAACTTACAGGCTTAAATCAAAAAGTTGGTAACTACCCCGGAATCACTGTCGAAAAAAAGGAAGGAATTTGCAAGCTCGAAAGAGGGGTAAAAGCACATATTCTAGATTTACCCGGCACCTACAGTCTTAACGCCTCTTCTTTAGACGAGAATGTAGTGATAGAGGTACTGCTCAATAAAAACGATAAAGATTTTCCCGATGTTGCTGTGGTAGTAACCGAAATTGAAAACCTAAAGCGCAATTTATTGCTCTTTACTCAAATTAAAGATCTTGGGATTCCAACGATACTGGCAATCAATATGGCCGATCGTATGCAGCGTAAAGCCATTAGCTTGGATGTTTCTGCTTTAGAAAAAGAGTTGAACACCAAAATTGCCCTTATTAGTTCGCGCAGAAACACTGGCTTTGATACCCTTAAACAACTAATCACCAATTACAGACAACTTTCGCTCGAGCCATGTTTAAATGCTTCTGCCATTGCACCAGAATACTTTGAAAGGCTGCAACGTGCCTTTCCAAACCAAGATTTATACAAGCTGTGGTTAGTAATTACTCAGGATGTTAACTTCGGAAAAATTGAGCGTAATACTACCGATCTCACGGCAACTTTTAAAACCGAATCTAAGAGTAACCTAAAACGCCTACAGCAAAAAGAGACGATAAAAAGATATCAATATATCAATCAGGTTTTAAAGGACACCCTTCATATAGACAAGGCAAATGCCACAGACCTTCGTTCTAAATTAGATCGTGTTTTAACCCATCACATCTGGGGCTATGTGATCTTTTTTTCGATTCTAATGCTCATCTTCCAAGCGATTTTTGATTGGTCGGTGTATCCAATGGAATTTATCGACAAGAGTTTTTTAGCTTTGAGTGAATTCACCAAAAGTTCGATGCCCTCAGGGGATTTTACCAATTTAATTGCCGAAGGAATTATTCCTGGCCTTGGCGGAATTGTAATTTTTATTCCGCAGATTGCCTTTTTGTTTTTATTTATCTCACTGCTCGAAGAAAGTGGCTATATGAGCCGTGTGGTCTTTTTAATGGATCGTGTAATGCGTCGTTTTGGCTTAAGCGGAAAGAGTGTCGTTCCGCTAGTTTCTGGTACTGCCTGCGCCATTCCGGCTGTTATGGCTACACGTAATATCGAGAATTGGAAAGAACGTTTAATTACTATTTTGGTGACACCTTTTACTACCTGTGCGGCCAGATTACCGGTGTATTTAATTATTATCTCGCTTGTTATTCCAGAACAGCGAGTGCTTGGTATTATTAGCTTGCAAGGTATAACGCTTATGTTTTTGTATATGCTAGGGTTTGGCTCTGCGTTATTTTCGGCTTGGGTTTTAAATAAGGTATTACAGATACAATCTAAGAGCTTTTTTGTGGTAGAAATGCCTAATTATAAACTCCCAATGATTAAAAATGTTGGGATAACGGTAATCGAAAAAACCAAGTCTTTTGTAGTAGGAGCGGGTAAAATTATCCTAGCAATTTCTGTAATTCTTTGGGTGTTGGCCTCTTATGGTCCTGGCGATTTTAATGATGCAGAAGATATTGTAAAGGTTCAGACATTAGATCAGGAATTAAGCCAAGAAGAATTTGAAACCAAAGTAGCTTCTTTCAAACTAGAGCATTCTTATATAGGAATCGCAGGAAAGGCTATAGAACCAGCAGTAAGACCTTTGGGTTACGACTGGAAAATTGGGATTGCGCTTATAAGTTCGTTTGCGGCACGTGAGGTTTTTGTAGGTACGCTTGCAACTATTTATAGTGTTGGAAGTGAAGAAAAGGAAACTATTAAAAACCGAATGGCAGCAGAGGTCAATCCAGTATTAGGAACACCTTTATTTAATTTTGCCAGCGGAATATCACTTCTTCTCTTTTATGCTTTTGCAATGCAATGTATGAGTACGCTGGCCGTAGTGAGAAGAGAAACAAATAGCTGGAAGTGGCCTATGTGGCAGCTTTTTAGTATGACAGCAATTGCGTATATTGTTGCTTTAGTAGCCTATCAAATTCTTAAATAAACGATGGATTTACAAACAATATTGGTCTTAATTATCTTCGGCATAGCACTTGGTTACTTGCTTAGAAAGTTTGTATGGAACCCCATCTTCGAAGCGCGTAAACGAAGTATTGGGACCTTAGATGGTGGTAAAACCAAATGTGGCGATAAAGATTGTGGTTGTCACTAATTAGGAATCCAACGTAATTCTAAACAGTAATCTCTCTCTTCAAAAGGTGTCGTAGTAACTGGATAAGGCATTAAGCCTGTTACTAACATTTTCCCTTTTGCCGACTCAAATAATACAGGTTCTGTACCTGTTATTATCCCTGCGGGGATTTTTATCTCGACTACTCTCAGATTTTTATTCTCATTTTCGATTAGATTAATTTTAACTATTGCCCAGCCAGCCATAATACAAGTTACATCGCTTGGGCAACGCGAATCTGAAACTACCTCTTGAAAGTGCATTTTCTGACCCTTTTTCACTAAGTGAACATCCTGCTTTAATTTAAATATTTCGGAGGTCGAATCTTGAGCTTGTAACACGATGGTACAGCTAAAAAATAAAATAGTTAGAAATGTCTTCATGCTTTAAAGTAAGAAAAAATGATGCCAATGTTTATCCTCTAAACAAAAAGAAGTCTTTTTTAAGGTGTTCAATATGTTCTTCTTTGTTGGTGATAATATATTCCAGGGCCTGAGCTGTAAAGCTCTTCCCCTTTTCGGTTAAGGATACAACTTGATCGTTAATAAGTATCATATTGTTATCTGAGGCTAGTCTTAAAACCGTTCTAGAACGTACTTTTTGCCAATTAATATGTTCGTTTAAGTGATTAATATGGCGTTCGCTTATTTCGGAATGATTGTTTAAATGCAGCAAAAATGTGAGTAAAGAAACTTCTATCCGTTGCCGTTTCTGTCGATGCAGTACTGCGATGAGTCCTTTACTTGGAGCAAATAAATATACCATTAAAAACAACAACATTAACATTGCTGTAATCGATCCTGCAATAGAAGCATCTAAATAATGAGCTAGCCAATAACCAGAAATGGCGCTAAACACTCCAAAAAGCACCGATAACAAGATCATTTTTTTAAGATTATTGGTAAGTAGATAAGCTGTAGCCGCTGGCGAAATCATCAGTGCCACTACAAGAATTGCTCCCACAGCATCAAATGCGCCAACTATTGTTACAGACGAAACAGACATTAAACCATAATGCATCACAACCGGCGAAAACCCTAATGCCGAAGACAAGCCAACATCGAAAGTGCTCACTTTTAGCTCTTTAAAAAAGGCAAACAAGAGTGCGAGGGTTACCAATAAGATAATTCCTATCACCCATAGCGACTTTGGGCCCATATCGGTGCCACCCATATCAAAGCGTTCAAACGGAGCAAAAGCCAATTCGCCCAGCAAAACGGCATCAACATCCATATGTACATCGCTGGCATTTTTTGCAATCAACAACACGCCAATACTAAACATGGCAGGAAAAACCAACCCAATGGCAGTATCTTCTTTAACCAGTCCGGTTTTCTGAATAAATTCTACCAAAACTACCGTAATAACACCGGTTAATGCAGCTAGAAAAATAAGTAGTGGAGACGACAAATCGTGTGTTATAAAAAACCCTATTACAATCCCTGGTAAAATTGAATGACTAATCGCATCGCTAATCAAAGCCATTTTTCTTAGCACCAAGAATACCCCAGGAATGGCACAAGCGATCGCTACCAAACTCGCAATAAGTTGTATTTCTATCTGTGGAGCGCTCATGTATTTTGTGAGTATAAATTTTGTGCTTCTTTATAGCCTTTAGGGGTTATCGCCCACATGGATCCGTCTAATATTACCCAGTCTTTATCTACCAGCTGTTGCAGTGTAGCTCTTGTAAACCCATGAAAATTATTCAATATTTTAACTGCATGCGGATGCGAAATCTCTTCGTGGTCTTTGGCAATATTGTACATAAAATAGAGCGTTTTTTTAAGCTCTAATTCTCTTCTGTTCTTGCGGAATCGAAGATGCCTAAAAACCAAGCCTCGTCCGGGGGAGAACAAAAAAGAAAACAAAACAAAAACCGACGCTACTAGTACAATCACTGGTCCTGTAGACAAATTGCGTTGAGTGGCGCTAATGGCCGTGCCAAAAACTCCAGAAAATGCGCCAAAAAGAGCTGCCAAACCAATCATGACACTCAGCCTGTTTGTCCATTGTCTTGCCGCTGCTGCGGGCGCCAATAGCATCGCACTCATTAAAACAACACCTACTGTTTGCAAACCAATAACGATAGCTAATACTATAAAAAATGTGATTAGATTGTCAATAAACCTAGTGTTAAAACCCAACGTTTTTGTATAATCTGCATCAAACAATAGCAGCTTAAACTCCTTCCAGAATAGCAAGACAATCACAAGCGAAATGGCAGTTACTATTACCATAATCCACACGTCCTGTACCACCAAAGTAGCTGCTTGCCCAAATAGATATTTGTCCAATCCTGCTTGATTGGCGTTTGGTTGCTTCTGAATATAAGTAAGCAGTAACATTCCGAGACCAAAAAATAAGGACAATACTAGCCCTAAAGCCGTGTCCGATTTTAAATGGGTTTTAGTTGTAATTCCTCGAATCCAAAAGGCACCGATAAGACCACTAACCAAGGCGCCAAGCAATAATACATTGCTATCCTTTACCCCTGTGATTAAAAATGCCAGTGCAATCCCTGGCAAAGCAGCATGAGATATGGCATCGCCTAATAAGCTTTGTTTACGCAGCACTGCAAAACTACCGAGCATCCCGCAAATAGCCCCTAAAACAGCTGTCCCCAAGGTGATAGTCCGCAGGGTGTAATCATTAATAAGCAACTCAAAATATTCGCCTAAATTCATTCCTGAACACTTACTTTATAATTGATTCCGTAGGTTTTAGTGAGATTATCGTCGTTAAATATAGAAGACACTGGGCCAGTAGCTATCTTCTTCACATTTAAAAATGTAACCCAATCAAAATACTCTGGTACTGTTTGCAAATCGTGATGCACTACAATAAGCGTTTTGCCAGCTTTGCGTAGTTCTTTTAATATTATAATAATGGCCTTTTCTGTAGTGGCATCAACCCCCTGAAATGGCTCATCCATAAAATAAATCGAAGCATTTTGTACCAAAGCACGGGCCAAAAAGATGCGCTGTTGCTGCCCTCCTGAGAGTTGGCTAATCTGCCTGTTTTTAAACGAGAGCATCCCTACTTTTTCGAGGGCCTCAAGGGCCGCCTTCTTTTGCTTTGCTCCAGGGCGCTTTATCCATCCAAGGCTGCCATAAGTACCCATTGTTACCACATCTAAGGCCGTAGTAGGAAAATCCCAGTCTACACTGCCTTTTTGCGGTACATATGCCACTAATTGTCGTTGTTTGTGATAGGGTTTCCCGTAAATCGCGATACTTCCAGCAATAGGTTCAATAATGCCCAAAATAGCTTTAATTAGCGTAGATTTTCCGGCGCCATTAGGCCCAACAATTGCCATAAGTACCCCTTCAGGAATGGCCAAATCTATATCCCATAAAACAGGCTTATAATTATAGGCTACGGTAAGATCATCTATACTAACTGCTATTTTTGGTTCCATTATTTTAATGCATTTACGATGGTAGAAACATTAGCTCTAAACATTCCAATATATTCTGCCTCTGGGGTGCCTTTGCTCCCTAAAGCATCCGAGTACAATGTTCCTCCAATATCGATTTGAAAATCTTTAGCTGCTACTGCCGCTTGCAGCGCTTCTATAGTTCGTTGTGGCACCGAGGTTTCTACAAAAACCGCTTTTACTTGCTTGTCTATAATAAATTGTGCCAATCGCTGCACATCCTGTACTCCAGCTTCTGTAGCCGTGCTCAAGCCTTGTAAACCAACAACCTGAAACCCGTAGGCTTGTCCGAAGTAATTAAAGGCATCATGAGCTGTTACGAGTATTCGTTTTTCTGGCGGAAGCGTTGCGATCATTGCTTTAACTTCTGCTTCCAGATTTTTAAGTTCTGTTTGATATGCTTTAAAATTGTTTTCGTAATAGGCAGCGCTTTCTGGATCTATTTCTTTAAGCTCAACCAGTAAGGCTTCGCTAATTTGCATCCAATAACTAATGTCAAACCAGATATGTGGGTCGTAATTAGAGGCAAAATATTCTGAATCTATAAGCTTGTCTTTTTCTAAAGATTCTGCCAAAGCGGCCGTTTTTTTGTTTCGAGACTTCATTTGTTCAAAAATTTCACCCATCTTGCCTTCGAGATGTAATCCGTTATAAAGAATCAAATCTGCGGTATATAATTTGGTAACATCCCCTTCGCTAGCCTTGTACAAATGAGGGTCTACACCGCTTCCCATCAATGACTTTACCTCTACAGAATCGCCTCCAATTTGTCGGGCCAAATCTGCAATCATGGTTGTAGTTGCAACAACTTTAGGCTTTGTACTTTTTTGTTCATTATCGTTACAAGCAAAAAAGGTGCAAAGCACAATAACTGCTAAAATGTATAACTTCATAGTTTATTTTTTTGTGTTTAATCGATAGCTAAAGCCAGCGCTGATCAAGATATTCTGATCGGCATTTACAGAGCTTCCTATGGTCGCATCTAACTGGAAATCCGGACAAACTAAATAGGTGAGTCCAGCGTCCCAATAATGATTAGGCTCACTATCTTCTGGCATATC
>QIIH01000138.1 GCA_003229235.1 Flavobacteriales bacterium
TTTGTTTTGACCGAAACGTTTTTACTTTTCACTAATCTGTCGGACATCTTTTTAAAGTTCTCTGCGCCGCCTTTGTTCCATCGGAATTGCTGAGTTCTTGCAGCACTAATAACTACTGGAAGTTCGGAGGGAGTTTCTACTTCTTCTAAATATTTAAACTTCCAATTTTTAAGTTGCGCGCGGTAACTCAAATCAAGATCTTCTGTTAAGGTGTCGCCTTCCCAGTTTCCTGCGTCTATGATGCACTCTTTGCGCCAAATACCTGCAGTACCATTAAAATTGATAAAATGTCCGCGGCTGTTGCGGCCTACTTGTTCTAGAGTAAAATGGGCGTCAAGCGCAAATGCTTGGACTCTCGTCAATAGCGAATAATCTCTGTTTATATGGCTCCATCGTGTTTGTACAACACCAATTTGCGTATCTTTAAAATACGGAACTGTTCGTTTGATCCAATCCGATTCTGGTAAAAAATCGGCATCAAATATTGCAATAAACTCACCTTTTGCAGTGGTAAGTCCTTCTTTAAGAGCGCCTGCCTTGAAGCCGGTGCGATGTGTACGTTTAATATGGCAAATGTCTAATCCTGTTTTTTGAAGTTGCGCAATTATCCGTGCAGAATTTTCGAGGGATTCGTCTGTAGAATCATCTAAGACTTGTATTTCTAATCTGTCTTTTGGATAGTCTAATTTGCTGATATTCATCAGCAAGCGCTCCATAACGTACATCTCGTTATAAACAGGAAGTTGAACCGTGACAAAAGGTATGTTGTCTGAGTCTGTTAGGCTAAACTTAGGGGCATTATCATGCTTTTTTTTAGAGGTAAGGTAGTTAAAAAGTAAGTTAAGTTGGGCTAGAGCATACAAAAAAATAAGTATGAGTGCTATCGAATAAACTACTAAAACAGAAAATTCCCAGATCATTTAGTAAAGCTATATTTAAAAATCCAACCTAATATTTTTACGCCAGCAAAAATAGCGCCTTTTACTGTCCCAGAGACTTTAGAAACTCCTATTCTGTTTCGATAGTTTACCGGTATTTCTAGATAAGTATATTTTTTTCGCACCACTTTTAACTGCATTTCTACGGTCCAGCCATAAGTTTTGTCTTGCATATTGAGTGCTACCAATTTGTCGTACTTAATTGCTCTAAAAGGGCCTAAATCTGTAAAAGTAGATCCAAACAACATACGCATTAAACTCGTGGCAAGCCAATTGCCAAAAACTTGTGGGACAGTCATAGCGTCTTTTTCACGTAAGCGTTTAACTCGGGCACCAATCACAAAATCGATGTCATCTTCTGCTATGGGTGCTACCAGCGTAGTGAGTTCTTCTGGGTAATCGCTGTAGTCTCCATCTAAAAAAACCACTATATCGGGTAAGGGCTGCATTAAAGCAATATGCTGCATTCCTTTAAGACAAGCATTGCCATATCCTCTATTGTTTTCGGTTAGGACAGTTGCTCCAGCTGTGGTCGCATTTGCCACTGTTTTATCTGTCGAATTATTGTTTACTACAACTATCTCCCGAACTTGCTTTGGAATATCTGAGATAACTTTTGCTATCGAATCGGCCTCGTTATAAGCAGGAATTATGACATCAATGATTGGATTCATTAGAAAGTAGCTTCGGGATTATCACGTCTAAAATCTCGTAATGTTTCCCATTCGCCTATTTTCTGATTTTTATGATACTTTTCGGCTTTGATGAGCTTGTTTTTACGATAGTGTAGTGCGTATCCGTGTTTTTGATCATTCTTGTATTGAAATTTGCTTTTTTTAGCTGTGTCAATTTCGTAAAAAATCCACCAATCTTGTGCTCTATTTTGAATTAAATGCCCTTCTTTTTCTATTTGTCCTTTTTTTGAATAAAAATACCAATAACCGCTGCGTTGGTTTTTAGTAAAATGCCCTTTAGAAGCTACCTCGCCGTTAGGATGATAAAAAAGCCAGTAATCTGTTTTTTGCTTCTGTTTTTGCCAGCCTTCTGCTTTAAGGTTTCCGTTTGAATAGTATTCTTTTTTGTAAGTGCGCTCCGCAGAATTGTTTGCCAATATCACTGGACTCCCTAAGAGCCCAACAATCATAAAAATAAGTATATGGCGTTTCATCATATGGCATTAGACGAAAGGAAAAACAAAGCCTAACGTGATTATTAAATTATTTTTGATTTACTAAATCCATTAAATCTAAATCGTTGCCAAGTAATACCTCGGTTGGGTTAATTCGCCCGTTGGTTTCGCCATTTTCTAATTTAAGCACGCCTCTTGGGCATACTGCCGAACAAATACCGCATCCTACGCAGCTTGCTCTAACAATATTTTCGCCTTTTTGAGCATAAGCCCTTACATCGATACCCATTTCGCAGTACGTACTACAATTTCCGCAAGAGATACACTGCCCACCATTGGTGGTAATTCTGAATTTAGAGAACAATCGTTGTTGTAAACCAAGAATTGCTGCCATAGGGCAGCCCATTCTGCACCAGACTCGATTTCCAAAAATAGGATAAAAACCTGTTCCTATTACGCCACTAAAAATTGAGCCAATTAAAAACCCGTATGCAGCTCGTACACCCCCTGTTTCAAAAATCAATAAATTTCCAGACTCAGTCGCAAAATGAAGCCCAATTAACGCTAGAATAATAACTAAATATCCAATCGCACCATAACGCGCATCTTTTTTTAGTTCCTGTTTTTTGTATTTCCAGATTAACCCAAAAATTAACGTGAGCAAAACACCTACGCAAATCAAAAAGACATCTTTACTAAACCAATACTTGGTACCGTCACCCAAATAAGAATGAATAACCCCTGTGGTTGTTACAACTGCAAAAACCAATACGCTATGCACTACCCAACGCTCAATCTTCCAAGCAGATTGCGATTTGTCGCTCAAATGTCTAAAGGAATCTCCAGCTGTTTCTGCAAGGCCACCACAACCACAAACCCAGCTGCAATACCAGCGTTTTCCGTATTTATAAGTGAGTATAGGTGTAACCACCAAAATAGATACGATACCCCAAATGAGCATAGTAAGGCCCAAGCTTCCATTTACTAAAAGGCCATCTACATTCCACTGATCGAATAAATAATAGTTAAGCGGCCAGACGCTTTTAAGGTCGTAAAATGGCAAATCGCCGTTTAAACGAGCCATAAGCTCTGGAATTAGAAAAGCAAATATGGTTTGAAAAAACATTACACTTGCAGTCCTTATTTTTTCGTAGTTATTGTGTCTGTACTTCCAAATAAATTTAATTCCGAAGGCAACAATTGCAATGGTATACAAAACGCCATACACAAACCACTGGCTTGCAGGCGATCCTTTTAAAAAGTGAGAGAGTGGGTCGAACAAGGCAATAAGCCCAGTATTAGCAGTGCCATCTGTACCTTGGCCTAAAAGCCCCTCGTAAAAATATAAAACGATATAAAAGCCTGTTAATGCAAGGCCAACAATCCAAGCCCAAAAGCCACGATTAGCAATAGATTTAAACCAAACTCCGTCATTTTTTATTCCAGGCAGGGTGTTTTTGTATTGATCATATCCAAACCAAATAATTCCAGATCCAATAGATAGTAATGCAATTGTAAGCCATACACCTTGATTTGGCAGATTAACATTAAATCCTGCCAAGGCCAAAACAAATAACCCAAATACACCAAGAACCGTAGCTCCTTTTTGCGCTAAACTTAAAGAGGCTGGAGGTTGTCCAGATAAACTCATGTTTTTTTGTACAGTGCTCATGTTTTAAGAATTTACAGGTTGGTTAAAAAACGCATTTGAAATTTGGGACTCAAAGGACTTATAAAACTCTGGATCAAAATTAGCTTCTATTAAATGGTCTATCACAAAATCTACATCCTTTTGCTGGGTTAGCCAGGCGTCAAAAACCTCATGACGCATGCGTATTCCAAAGGTGTTGATGCCTAAAAATATCCTTGTTTCCTTGTTATATGCAATCGTGATACATTTAGTGTCGTCTACATGCTTCCAATGAAAATGTTGCTCTTCGTCTTTCTTGATACTTTCACTAAAAACCCAGCCATAGGTTTGATATTCAATATCAAAAAATTTGGCACTGTTAAACCAATGCCCTGGCTTATACTCTGTAGGCTTGCCACAAATTGTTTGGGCTAAAGTCTCTCCCATAAGGCGTCCTGTATACCAAACGGCCTCAATAGGGCGACGCTGCCCAATAGCTTTGTGCTGCTCTGCGCAGTCTCCAATAGCATAAACGCCTTTGATGTTGGTTTCTAGTAATCGATTCACTTTTATTCCACGACCAAGTTCGATCCCACTGTCTTTTAAAAAGGAAATATTGGGTGACACTCCCGCAGTTAATCCAACCAAGTCACAAGCGATCTCTTCGCCAGTTTCTTCAATTATCACGGCTTTAACATGGCCGTTTTCGTCGGATATAATTTCTTTAAGGTTCTCACCCAAACGCAGATCTATATGATGGTTTTTAATATGTCTGTTAAGCATTTCGCTCTCTCCTTTGGGCAGAACTCCATTCCAAAAACTTTCTTCGCGTACTAGAAAAGTAACAGGGATCTTACGAGTGCTTAGCATTTCGGCGAGTTCGATGCCTATAAGACCGCCACCCACAATTACGGTGCGTTTACATACATCTTTGTTAGGTGCATTTTGCTCTAGGTCATCTAAATCTTGTTTGGAGTATAAACCTTGTACTCCTTTTAAGTCTTGCCCTGGCCAACCAAAATTATTGGGTTTTGAGCCAACGGCTAAAATTAGTTTGTCATATCTCATGGTTTCGCCATCGGCAAAAACCAAAGACTTATTGTGATGATCTACTTTTGAAACATAGCCGTTTTTAAGTTCGATACGATTCTTTTTCCAAAAACCATCTTCGTAAGGCTTGGTATGCTCGTACTTCATATGTCCCATATAAATGTACATAAGTGCTGTACGAGAAAAAAAGTGATCGGTCTCTGCCGAAATAATTGTGATGTCCTTGTCGGATTGCTTGCGAATATGCCTAGCGGCAGTAACCCCAGAAATTCCGTTGCCTATAATAACGATGTGTTCCATTAGTTTGAGATAATTGGTATAGTAGTCGATTCTAAAGTTACTTACATTACAGCTCTTTTTAATTTAGAATGGTTTTAAATAATAAAATTTTTGTAAGGATTTAAATTAGGGTCTAATGTTAAATATTTCAAAAAAAATGTAAGTGAACACAAATCCACTACGACAGAGCTGTCATAAAAGATAAAACATGAAGCGATCAACACTAATCATTATCCTGACCTTAACTCTCTCATCATTTGTAGTTAAATCACAAACTACAGCCAACTTCTTTACCAAATCTGATGCTTTTTTTAGTTCGTATGTAGCTTCGGGTAAAGTTAACTACAAAGCGATTAATACAACTCCAGCAGGATTGGACGAGCTCTTGAATATTGCTAGTGCTATGGACTTGAGTAATCAAAGCGCAGACACTAAAAAGGCTTTTTGGATTAACGCCTATAACTTGGCTGTGATTAAAGGAGTTATTGACAACTATCCTATTAAATCCCCTTTGGATAAAAAAGGGTTTTTTGATAAAATCACTTATAATCTAGCAGGTAAGAAAATAACATTAAACGATTTAGAAAATAAAATGATTCGCGCTATATATAACGATGCACGAATTCATTTTGTCCTAGTATGTGGTGCTATTGGCTGCCCTCCTTTAATAAATGAGGCTTATTTACCTGAAAGTTTAGATACACAACTTGAAAGGCAGACTAAGGCAGCTCTAAATAGCGCTAATTTTATTCAGGTAAAAAAGAGTAAAGTATTGATTTCTGAGATTTTTAAATGGTATAACGAGGATTTTGTAAACTCAGATAACGATTTAATAGATTTTTTAAATGCCTATCGTAATGATCCTATTCCGAGTGATTCTAAGTTAGGATACTACAATTATGACTGGAAGTTAAACACACAATAAATTTTATAAAGCCTTCCTATCGTTCGGCACTTGATATGGTGTCAAGCTCCGAACCAGGAAGCACAACTAAAAACAACAACTATGAAAACAAAAAGTATCATTGCAGGTTTTATTTGCCTAATTTCAACAGGCCTATGGGCTCAGGAACAAGAGTCGGAAGGCTCGGTTATTCAAACATTAACCCCATCAAAACTTATAGGGAAAGGTCAATTTGATTTAAAATGGTTTAACAATCTTTACACGCAAACCGAAAGTACTTTCTCTGAGGGACGGGAAGACAGAGAGACGTTTTTTACCAGCACGCTTGAGGGATACACAGGAGTAGGGCAAAACAAGCGAGTAAATGTGGGCTTGATATTAGAAATTAGAAGTAATGTTATTGCAGATAGAAGTGCGTTAGATGTCTTTCAATTTGATGGTGAGCGTGGGACCGCGCGAAGCGGACTTACTTCGATTGCACCTTCTGTAAAGTTTGTGCCCTTTAAAAGTATAAACAACTTTTCTGTTCAGAGTTCATTTTTTATTCCATTAATTGATAATGAGGTAGAAGAAGGTGTGTTTTTAGATCAAAACGGGTATACATGGCAAAACCGCTTCTTTTATGATTACACATTTACGGGAGATGAGTTTCAGTTGTTTGCCGAGCTTAATTCTGAACTCAGTTTTGGAGATAAGCAAGAAAGTTTTGCAAATAATAGTTTGCGGTTAACACCAGGAATTTTTCTGAGCTATTTCCCGTCTAGTTCTTTTACCATATTGGGGCTAGTACAGCATTCACAACTTATCGACTTAGGGAATAATTTCTCACAAGACTTTACTGCAGTAGGAGGTGGGCTCAAATACCAACTCACAAAAGAACTTAATATTGAAGCTTTGTATACAAATTTTGTACGTGGAAACGACACCGGTCTTGGCGAAACATTCAATCTAGGATTTAGAGCTGTGTTTTAATGCCTTATTATTTGTAAATTCATCGGTAAAATTATTGGAATGAATTACACGCTTCGGGTTACCTTATTATTCTCTTTTTTATTTACAATTTCTAGTTGTGCACAGCAAGAGATTTCTATTAATGGAGTAAGTTTTGTTGCTTCAAGAAACGAAGTAAATCAAGATCATGTATTTCCTGTTGTGAGAATTGGTGCAAATTATGCTGCTATTATGCCATTTGGGTTTATTAGATCGTTAGATAGTCCTCAAATTATTCATAATACAGACAAACAATGGTTTGGAGAGACAAGGGCTGGCGCAAAGCAGTATATCGAACACCTTAATGCCAACAATATTAATGTGATGATTAAGCCACAGATCTGGATTTCGCATGGCGATTTTACGGGTCATATGAAGATGAATTCTGAAGAAGATTGGAAAGCATTAGAAGTTTCGTATACAAGCTTTATAATGACTTATGCAGAGCTCGCTCAAGAAGTGAATGCTCCTATATTTTGTATTGGCACCGAATTGGAACAATTTATTGTAAACAGACCGGACTACTGGAACGATTTAATCGTGCAAATCAAAAAAGTTTATAAAGGGAAACTTACGTATGCAGCCAATTGGGACGAATACAAACGAGTGCCGTTTTGGAAAGAATTAGATTTTATTGGCGTGGATGCTTATTTTCCTGTTTCTGAAAGTAAAACACCTACCGTTAATGAGGTAATTGCTGGATGGCAACCTTGGAAGAAAGAAATGCTAAGTGTTAGTGAGCGTGAAGGTAAAAAAATTCTTTTTACAGAATTTGGTTACCGCAGTGTAGATTTTACAGGTAAAGAGCCTTGGGTAAGCGATCGCAATTTAGGTCCTGTAAATATGGAAGCACAATCTAATAGT
>QIIH01000200.1 GCA_003229235.1 Flavobacteriales bacterium
ATGGAGTTTCATGCTGTAACACTTATGTTTTCATTATGAAGCCTCCTTCGTGACACACAAAGCCAGTTCCGCCTTCCCATCGGAATTGCGCGTAGCGCGCGTTCTAAATGATTGGTATCCAGCGACACGTCTGGGTCGGATAAAAAAACTTGCAAACTCGTCTGCCGATTCATGACATATTTCAATGCCTTGGATAAGGGCTTTTTTGGCAATAAATCGCCACGCTCGCATGTTGTTAACATCATTACCAAAACGATTGAACAAGGCTGTCTTATGTTGGATAATAATGCATCGGAGCGACGAATGAAGCCAATCGCTTTGGGCCGTAAGAATTATCTTTTTTTAGGATCGGAACGTCGTGGACGAGCAGCAGCGATTAATTATTCGATCGTGGAGACATGATAAGAACTATGGCATTAGCCCGTTGCAGTATTTATCTGATATTTTAACGCTATTATCTAACTACAAAACAGAAGAAGATTTCAAGATTACTACCTGGTAATTGGGTTAAAAAATGAAGAAAGACACTTACAGATATATTAAAAACTTGAATCGTACTTAAAAACTCGTTCTGAAGGAAAAACATGAAAAACGTGAAAAACATTGTCTTCATCATGGTTTTATCATTGCTAATAATCCCTGGTTTCAGCTCGGCGCGCAAGCCGCTTACCGATCATTCATTAATTGCCCCGTACGAGGGATCCATTATTAAACGTAAAAACGTACGGGCATTCGATAAATACAATGCCTTTACCGGAATGGATAAGAGTGGCAAGCAACCAATAGGTATTCCCCTGGAAGGAAAAATAACTAAGATACTCTATAAAAAACCAAAACAACGGTCTATTCTTGAAATATTTAGAAACTACCAAGCTGCTGTTAAGAAGGCGGGTGCAAAGATTTTGTACACCTGTAATCAAGAGAAAAATGAATGCGGCCGCCGTTACGTGGCGCCTACTATGCAAAAGTACTCTGGCATATATTCTATATCTAATTTGAAAGGCCGGTACTTGCTTGCACGAATTAAACAAGGGAGCAACACCGCGTACGTGGCGATCGCTGTTGGGCAAACCTTTACAGACATCCATGTTATAGAAGTTAAAAGTATGGATACTGGAAAGGTCAGTCTTAATGCGGCCGCATTAGGAAAAGGATTGGATTCGCTTGGTTTTGTAATCGTTGAAGGCATTTATTTCGACACGGGTAAGGCAACGCTAAAAACAAATTCAGCGGCTGCATTAAAAGAGGTCTCTAAGCTACTAACCACACGTCCAACACTAAAAGTATACGTGGTTGGCCATACCGATATGAAAGGGGGGTTTTCGCAGAACCAAACTCTTTCCAAACAGCGTGCTAAAGCCGTAGTAACTGAGCTGGTTTCCAAGTACGGGATAGATCGTAAACGAATGGTAGGTTACGGTGTTGGGCCATTAGCGCCCCAAGCGACAAATAATAGTGATAATGGGCGGGCAATGAACCGTCGTGTTGTACTGGTAGCACGATAATTCTGAACCGTAGAGGGTGTTCAAAATTTTGTGTATCTGCTCGCCCTTAGAAATCTTTCGCATACGCTGGCCACCATAAAAAGCGAAGCGAGGGCGGCTAGTCCCCGACAGCGATTCAGGCCGCACTATTTACCCGACGTGCGAAACGCCAAAGGGGAAACAAAGTAGGCATCCGATATCGCGTCAAGCCATTTGAGGTAGTGTTGTGTAGCCAGCCCCGTTCTTGAAAGGGGGTGGCGAAACGACACTGTCACAGGGGGGAAGCATGATGATCAATCAATGATAGGTAATTATGTTAAGAATCAAGGTGGTTATTACCAGGAAATTCATAGTGATCATCAGTTGGTACTATTTTAGACGCTAGCATCAATACCCTGTCCGCTTGCGGCGGGGTAGTTTATTCGAGTTTCATTGTTCCTACCAGGTATGAAAATTGAAATAAACTCCACTACGTGAAACCACTTGTTTTATAGCCCGTAAGAAGTCACCCTAGGCGACGGAGTGCGGGACCACACGATTGTACCATCTCAGGCTTTTCCCGCAGTACTCTCACTTTGTTCGTTCCGTGCGGGCTACAATATTCTATACACGTGATTCGCTTCGCGAGATAAATTCCAGAATTGTTACGAAACTGAAATTAAGTTGACGAGATCCATTCGCAAGCTTTAGCGGGTAGTGTCGAAAGCTAAAGCTTTCTCACTACGACGCCCTTTAGAATCCCTGCGGGCTTCATTAAGGATGCATCGAACTTGCAAACGCAAGTTCTAATAATCTCGCGACCCGCTTTGCGGGGGTTCGTCTCAACTAAGGAATTGTATTTTGGAGGTAGTGTCGAAAGCTAAAGCTTTCTCACTACGACAAGCTCACGACTCACTACGTTCGTGTTCGTTTTGTCGTTCAGCTGATGTTAAGTTAAATTTAAGCAACAGTTCAGCTTAGCTCTCGTAAACTAAATTCATAGTTTCAAAAACCGATGAGGGCAAGACAATGACAACTTTATTCAATTACCAATTTCAAAACAAACAAGCTTACCTTTCAGGTTTTGTTAATTCAATTGAAGAAGTAAAAACAAAGCAGGAAATAACTAAACCTCAGACTTTACAAGCAGCATTTTATGATATGGAGACTGGCAAAATCTACGCCTCTCAGTTTGCTAATGGCTGCTTAGCGCCGATTCACATTTTTGATGGTCTCCCAGAAGAAATTCAAGCACGATCAGATCTCAATGTAATTTCAGGCTTCACTCAAAATGGAAACTTTTTAACCCGAAAACAAGCATTAGAAATAATGATCGAACAAAATCAAGAAAAGCCTGATATTGACAAGTAGGAAAATAATCATTTCTAGTTTGTTAAACTGGAAATTGCTGATTAGGCTTAACAATGCTCATGATACTAGGTGATCTTTATCACCCTATCGCGAGTACTAAATCAATATTTTAAGAAAATTCCCCACTTGTTTTCACGCTATTAATTTGAACAAACAATAAACATATCTTTACTTTGAATAAAACCAATATTTTTTGTATTGCATTTATTTCAATTCGATTGCATTTCAGCATCAAGGGGTTTAGTCTATAGAGGCAGTTATAAAAAGTGTGCACCCAAGAAAAATAAAGCGATACACTAAAAAAAAACTTATAAAACAATAATGTGAACAACTCAACATAATGAAAATCAATATTAGTAACATTAGAAAAATATCTAATAAATAGTGTTATTATTTTTGATATAAAAACTTGGCTTTGGAAGAGTAGTGATGCTTATCAATAGTAAATCTATATTATTTGTAGGGGTTTTTGCGTGGTTAAATTTCAACCCAGTCGTTGCGCAAGAAAATAATCTTGAGTCAACAATGCGGCTTGAAAATTCGAATGTGGGAAATTCATATCCTGTTAAATCCAATTCTGAAACCGCACTTAGCCCACCTACACAAAAATTAAAAGACATAGAGCCGTATTCTCAGGGCACATCTCTCTATATTCATTCGCTAGATGGTCTGAATCTACGCGCCGCACCAAGCTTAGCCGCAAAAAAAGTAACACGAATGATATACGGCGAACATGCTGTAGTCGAAAGTCGAACAAATAACCTGACAACAATAACTTACGACAATATTGATGGCTTATGGGTGCATATTAGCTATAAGGGTGTCACTGGATATGCTTTCGGAGGCTACTTATCGCGGTTTCCCGTACCTAAATCTAAGTCTCTCAAAGAGTACGTAAACTCGCTAAAATTAGCTGGTAAAAACCTTGCTGAATTTGATGTCGAAACAAAATTTGATAACCCAAATTCAAACAGTAAATTCGCAATTGTGCTAACTAATGCCCGTTTTATTGATGGTTTTTTGGTCGCGAAAAAATTATTCTCAATCCCAAATAGATTTCGTTACCCTATCAAATCTAGACTTAAAGTAACAACCATCAACGACCCGGAAATACGCGCTGAAATATCAGGTAAATCAATCGAAATTCACCGCAATGATAACGGCGACATTACCGGATTAATCTACTTCGAAAAAGGTCAAGGTTGGGGACGTAAGAGCACAATTACAGTCATTGAAGATAATTCAATTCGACTTCAAGTGGATAATTTTTCTGGTTAGTACATCGTTATAAAGTAGCGCAGCCAAACAAATGAGCTAAGTATGTATCCGGTACATCCTATTCTGCACCTTATGTAAGTGCTGCGATTGGCTATTAAAAAAATGCAAATTGAACCAAAAAAGGCAATTATTTACACAAGCACGCCGAAGACCTAGTGAGCCTCTGGGCAATCCCTGAAGCAAGTGTTATTGATGAATTAATCAGAGCCCCTAGGCAAAGGTCGAGATTACATTTTTGGCTAGGGGCTATTGCAAATGCCCAATGCTTACCCAAAAAAAACCTGACCTATTATTGAAATACCGACAATATCCCTAATAATTCTCCACTATTTTTAAATCTTTTTATTTACTTGAAATATTTGCTTTCAAGCCTTTATTTATTTCTGTTTTATAACTTTTAGGAGTACTATTATATATAGGTTTACTTATATTCTAAAAATATCTCTATGACTGGACTTTCTGATTTAAAAATAAAGACTGCCTGTGAAAATTGCCACGTTCGCAAACTTTGCTTGCCCACTTCTCTTGAAGGAGAAGAGATACAGCTCATGAATGATGTTGTGAGTGATCGAATTCAACTAGAAAAAGGCGATTATTTATACAATTCAGGAGACTCGTTTAAAGGCATCTATGCCATTAAAGGCGGCTCCTTAAAAACGAGCGGTGTCACTGCTGAAGGCGACGAACAAATCACTGGCTTTCACTTAGACGGAGAAATTGTTGGTTTGGATGCAATTGACGATGACCAGCATCCTTGTGATGCGATTGCTCTCGCATCAACAGAAGTCTGCTTACTTCCATTTGATCGACTTTGCGACGCAAGCGGAAAAGCCCCAAATTTACTTAAAGATCTCACCCGAGTGATGAGTCGAGAAATTCGCCGCGAAGAACACGTACTTATGTTACTCGGCACCGCCACAGCCGAGCAGCGTATCGCTCGTTTTTTGCTAAATCTTTACGAACGATTGCAAAAGCGCGGTGCCCAACATAACCAAATTAGTCTACAAATGAGTCGTCAAGACATTGGTAATTATTTGGGCCTCGCCTTTGAAACGGTCAGTCGCCAATTCCGCAGCTTACAAGACTTAGGCCTTATTAAAGTTGAACGACGAAATATAGAAATTATAGAAATGAATAAACTCAGCGCATTATCTGAGTAATTTTCTCGCGTTTATACTCTACTAATCTGTAAGGCTATTGCTTGCCCCCCACTTTTCTATTTTTCAATATGATTTTTTTACTTGATTTATGTCAAGGTCCAAATAATAGAACCTCATTAGAATTTACTCTAAGTTTTATCAATCTAATACTTAGAGGCGAATATGACATTAAAAGTAATTGGGTCTTATTTAGTTGCGAGCGTACTGCTAAGTTATCTTTTCCTTGCTTGTGATAAGCAGTCAAATGAAAAGAATGGGAAACAAAAACATCCTAAAGTTCAATTTAATCCTCAACTTGTCAAAGCCGGTAAAAAGCTTTACGCGCAAAATTGCATTTTCTGCCATCAGGCTGATGCCATAGGCAAACCTGGTGTTGCCCCCTCACTTACCAATCAAGATTTCTTATCAATTTCTTCATACAAATTTTTATACGACACAATACACGATGGCCGAAAAGGCACTGGCATGCCACCCTTTAAACATTTAAGTGAGAAAAAAATCAAGTCTGTTATTTCTTATTTACGCAGTTATGCCAAATTACCATCAAGAATAAAAGAAGTTAAAGCGCAACACAAATCGCAAGGTGATCCCCGACTTGGAAAACTTTTTTTTCAACAAATATGTTCAACTTGCCACGGACCGGGTGGCAATGGTTATCAAGCCGGTGGCACTGGAACAGCAGTTGGTCTGCGCGGGTTTTTAGATACAGTTTCCGACGGTTACCTAAGAATTACGATTGCGGAAGGTCGATCAAATACTCGCATGTATGGCTTTAAAGGACCTCAAGCAATGGCAAATCTGAGCGACAAGGAAATCGACGATATTATTTCTTATCTCAGATCCTATCCAGGTGAGTCAACAAATAACTAATTTTGAGTATTAGCATTGGAGAGTACTAAATGAAACGTTTTAAAATCTCACGACGAAATTTCTTAAAAGGCAGTGCATTTATTACCGGATCTGTAAGCGGCGCCAGCCTGTTTGTAGGAGCGAATCCCGAACTACATGCAGCAGAACTAGTCAAAAGCGAAAAGAAGAAAACCGTACGTTCGACTGCGCTTGCTCAATGCCCTTATTGCGGTGTTGGCTGCGGCACCATCATTCAAGTCGAAAACGGAAAAATTGTCTCCATGCGACCAGACAAAGATCACCCAACCAATTACGGTCTACAGTGCATCAAAGGTTTAACTGCAGCGGAGCCTATCTATGTAGACAGAATGGAAGGCGAACCCTATGTGCGCAAAGATGTATGGGCTGAATGGCAAAAACCAAAACACGGCGATTTAGAATATATTTCAAAAACAAAAGGTTCTTTTGATGAAGAACATTTTGTTCGCGTACCCTACAAGCAAGCATCAGACATGGTAGCGCACAAAATAGCCCACCTTGCAAAGAAATACAGTGGCAATTCGATTTCACTGTATGGTTCAGGACAACTAACCATGGAAGGTCAGTATCTTGAAAATGTATTTATGAAGGGCGTGCTAGGTTCAAATACAATTGAAGCCAATGCTCGAATGTGCATGACTTCCGCTGTCACTGGTTACTCCGCAACTCTCGGATCTGATACTCCCCCACTTGCCTACGAGGATATTGAGTTATCCGACATGATCATGCATTTTGGTCATAATGCGCGCGAATCTCATCCTATTATCTATTGGCGAAACGCTGATCATAAGAAGAAAAAGGATATTTCAACCGTTGTGGTTGACCCACGCTATACGGGAACAAGCAAGGGCTATGAAGACATAAATCCAAAAAATCAAGTACATGTGCCTATCCTAAATGGCGACATAAGTTTTTTAAACGCATTAGCACATGTGCTTCTTAAAGATCATAAAGATGTTATCGACTGGAAATTTCTTAAACAACACACAACAGGTTGGAAGGAATACACTGAAGGTGTACTTAAAGCGTATAGCCCTGAACAAGTACAAGACCGAATGGGTAGCAAAGAAGTGACACCTGAATTAATTCGACGCATAGCAAAAATGTACGCAGACGCGACTCGAAAACGCCTCGCTCGCGGCAAAGGTGGCCATGGTGGTGTCATTATTATGTGGGGCATAGGATATAATCAGCACATTCATGGACAAAATAATGTAATTTCGATAATTAATCTACTCACATTAACTGGCAACTTAGCGAAACCAGGTTGCGGTCCCTTTTCTATGACCGGCCAACCCAACGCAATGGGTGAACGATTCACTGGAGGATTAACCGATAGACTGCCATTTAATGAGCCATTGAAAAACGCAAAGCATCGAAAAATGATTGCAAATGCATGGCGGGTTCCCGAGGAAAATTTAATTACTGCTATGAATTCTGCAAACCCCGGTTTCGCCATAGGCATGTTGGAGCGCGCCTTAAAAGGGGATGTAAAAGCAATGTTTTTAGTGTACGCAACTCACATTGATTTACCTGATCTAGATAATTTAGTTAGACCTGCGTTAATGAAAACATTTAATGTTGTTCAAGAAATTTATCGTCACGCACCTAGTTATATTCCCGGCCGCTACCTGGGGTGAAGTTAATGGTGTCTACATAAGTTCCGAACGGCGCATTAATATTGTTGAAAAAGCGGCTCAAGCACCTAAAGGTTGTTACCCCGATATGGATATGGTCATTGATAAGGGCATAGAAATCGCTGACTTGCTGGGCCTAGATGGAAAGAAGATTTTTCCTTACAAGCGCAAAAAAGATGGTTCTTATGATGCCGAAGAGGTTTTTCGTGACATCATTATCGCCAGCAAAGGCACAGATACCGACTTAACAGGTATTTTGGAAGTTGAAAAAAAGGATAAACTATCACCCTACGAACAACTTAAGAAAATTCGCGGCATACAATGGCCTGCACCAACTTATGCAATTGCTAAGGCTGGCGGATCAACACGACGATTTATGGCACAGGAAGGCGAATGGGAAAATCGTCCTTATGGGTATTTTAGAACGAATGACGGCAAAGTACACATAAAACTATGCTTACAGGATTATTCTAAACGAAAAGAAATTACAGATAAGCTCATGGAATTTGGCCATAAAAAAGGTGTTTACACCATTGACAATATCCCTCTGCTTGAGCAAGCGCGCGATATGGGCCTAACACCTGATCTTCCAGATGAAGATCTTCAGGACAAAGCTTGGGATAAAGTTCCTAAAGACAAATACCCATACTGGTTAGGACTTGGAGTGGTTTACGAACATTTTCACACTGCCAAATCTACTCGAAGCGCAACCACCCGCCGCTTGGTGCCGGAAATGTATGTCGAAATGCACCCCGAAGATGCTAAAAATTTAGGCATTAAAGACGGTGAAAAAGTCAGACTTATTACTCGTCGAGGCTCTTACGAAGCAAAAGCACAAGTAGGCAGTAAGAGTTTGATTAAGCCCGCGAGAAATAAAGTACCGCGAGGATATTTATTCAGTCCTTGGAATTTATCGGTAGCGGATAGCGCAGACCCTAAGAAAAACAAATGGTTAGTCAATAGCACCTCAAGCCGCGTCTGGGATGTTGTCTCGGGACAGGTGGATTTTAAAAAACTAGCCTGTCGAGTAGAAAAAATTGAATCTAGCAGCTAAATGAATAGAAGATCCTTTCTAGCTTTAATGACAGGGACATTGGCAAGTTTAACCTTGTCGCTGCAAACGAGCTACGCTCGGATTCTACATCGTTATTTGCGCCCCCCAGGCGCAATTAACGAAAAAGAGTTTTTAAAGAAATGTATTTCCTGCGGCTTATGCGCACAAGTATGCCCTAACCGAAGCATTAAATTTTTTGATTTTAATAGCGATTTCACCAAAACCAATACACCCTATATTGTTGCAAGAGAAAAGCCTTGCATCTTATGCATGAAGTGTGGCGAAGTTTGCCCTACAGGGGCTATTAAAAAAATTAAACACGAAGCCAAGGAAATCATTGAAAAAGTGAAAATGGGCAAGGCTAGAGTTGACAAGACTTTATGTTTATCTTATCAGGGAAAAACATGCGGGGTTTGTTATCGTGCTTGCCCCTTACAAGATGTCGCAATTAAAGTTGGCATGTTAGAGCAACCACGCGTTTTAGACGCTTGCGTCGGCTGTGGAATTTGCGAACGATCTTGCATCCAATTGCCACAAGCAATTAAAGTTATTCCTTCCAATATGACTTAAAGGCTAATGAATGAAGAAATATTTTAATAGAGACCCTGCCAGCAATACCCTTCAATATGAGATGGCTCGAATAATAGTTTTAACTTTTTTTGCCTCATTAATAGTTCTAGGCTTAGTAATTGATAGCGTATTTGCTGTAAATAAAAACGGCGATACACTATATCAAAATCATTGCTCCGCATGCCATGGAGAACGTGGTTCTGGAGGCGTTGGCATCCCATTGGCCTTAAAAAGTTTTCAGGACAAGGTTAGCAATGATTACTTATTCAAAACCATTCGCTTTGGACGACCAGGTCGGGTAATGCCTGCATTTGACCAACTTAGCGACACACAAATAAATGCGATAGTAAAGACCATCCGAAAATTCAGCACAAGCAAAGCGATAAAATACAGCAACAAAACAATAGTCGGAAATATTAAGTTAGGTAAAATTTTGTTTAAAAATAATTGCGCTAGCTGTCATGGACCTAACGGCAGTGGCGGCAAAGGCACGGGGGTCACCTTTTCACGACCAAGAAACTCAGCCATTGTTGCTCCAGCATTAACTAATATTGGGTTTCTAAAATCAGCTTCAGACCAATTGATAAAGCAAACTACACTTTTCGGTAGAAAAGGTACGCCTATGCCTGCCTTTTCAAAAAAACTTAAAATAAACGAAATAGATGCATTAATTGCCTATATACGAAGCTTTGAAAAATATAAAGGTACAATCAAAAAGGTTGGTTCGAAAACTGCGCAAGATGCAATTATTAAGGTTAAATCCAATTACTCATTAAAAGAAACTGTAAAAAATATCAAACGCGCGGTACAGGGGGCTAATTTCAAACTTATTCGAGTGCAATACCTCAATCAAGGTATAGTCAAAAAAGGAACTGAAAATAAAAAACAAGTGATCATCTATTTTTGCAATTTTTTACAACTAAATACTGCTCTAGCAATAGATCCAAGAGTTGGTCTGTTTTTACCCTGCCGCCTCACAGTAGTAGAGCAAGCAAATAAGGTATATATAATTGGAATAAACCCTTTAAGGCTAAGTAGCTTATTTAACAATGAGGAATTAGATAATGTTTGCGCTGAGATGAGAAAAACCTATTTATCGATAATTGAAGAGGCTAATTTATGAGTTTAATAGAATCTAAGTATTTAATTAGATCGCTGACCTTTTTGCTAATTAGTTTGCTAAGTCAATCTATTTTTGCAGAGAAAATAATCATGGTTCGCTCTAAACTAGCCTTTCCTGAAGCCATGACTGCCTTACAAATTAGTATTTTAAAACATGGTTACCAAATATCCAGAGTGCAACGCGTCGATATCGGATTAACAAAATCTAATTTTAAAACTGATAAGTATCGAGTAGTATTCTTTGGAAAACAAAAAGAACTCGAAGTTATATCAAAAGTAACTCCAAGCATGGTAGCCTATTTGCCACTAAAGATGGCGATATTTGCTGAAGGCGAGCAAACACTGCTCGTGACAGTTCATCCAGATCAATTCGCAGATATGTTTCCTAATCCAAAATTAAAAAAATATTTTAAACGCTGGCAACAAGATATCCGATCAATTTTCGCCACTGTTGTTAACAGTCAGTAAGCAATAGAATATGTGGCAAAAAAAACTTAATACATTACGATGGATTAGCCTAAGCACTGTTTTTTTGCTTTTGCTTATAATTCCCTTTTTATATCTGTATCAAACCTACGTAGCGGCCAATGCGTATGACCATCTATTTACACATGAAAAAACGATATACAATGCAGTAAAAACTATCACCAAACCAGTTATTAGTGACGTAAGCGATTTAGATCTACTCAAAGGCAATACCTGGTCTGGCGTTTTTTTCGGCCTCTCGCTATCTGATCCACTCGCGCTTGTTAGTCATGCAAGTAAATCTCGCTCATTATATTGGCCCATTTTTTTAGCTGCACTGATTCCAATTGTCGCAACAATGCTTCTAGGCCGTTTTTTTTGCGGCTGGATTTGCCCTGGCACTTTTATTTATGAACTAACTGATAATTTAGCCTTACTTTTTCGCCGAAGTACTAACTTCAGATTAAAGATAAAGCTGCATCCTAATTTAAAGTTCATTATATTAGCACTTGGTATTTTTCTCGGTTTAACTATTGGTTTAACATTATTCTCACTTCTCTACCCACCTGCAATTATTGGACGTGAAATATTTTATTTAATCGCCCTTGGGGGATTTAGCTCAGGCCTGCTCATTTTTATTTTTTTTGTTCTGCTAGAAATCTTTTTTATTCGACGAGCATTTTGCCGTTATCTCTGTCCTGGTGGAGCACTGTACTCTCTGCTAGGTCGATTTCGAATTCTCAGAGTACAACGATCAGTTGAAAAATGTAATGATTGTGAAAAGTGCGATGCCGTCTGTCAATTTCACCTTAGTCCGCTAAATGATAGATTTGGCATGGACTGTAATAATTGTACGGCCTGCATTCAAGTTTGCCCAACTAATGCTCTAAGTTTAATAATCAAACCAAATGACAGTCAATACCAAGGCCCAGGTCATTTGAGTAAAAATTTTGAATTAAAAAGTGACAAACAATGCGTATAATATTTATAAATGTAAAATTAATTACAATAAAAGCAATTGTTGTTAGTTTTATAATTTTAATCGTAAATGTAAATACTCTCCTTGCTCACCATGTACTTGGTCGTCCTTCCTACAGCTTGAGTGAAGATTCGAATACGCCGCCAAGTTTACAAATAGAAACGCAAATAGGTAAATATTTCGTTACTTATATGGCCTTTCCTGCTTTCCCAAAGCCAAATGAATCCGGCCGAGTGAATTTGTACATTAGAAAAATTTCAAACGATATGCCCTACACAGGCACTGTAACATTCATAGTAAAAGATGATAAATGGTTTAATTCTAGGCAAGAAATTATTGGTACTCAAAAATCAATTGATAACGTCTATCGACAAGGCTTTATATTTAAATCGGAAGGTAACTATATTATTAGTGCTGTGTTCGAAGCTGACGGCGAGCCTTACACGATAGATTTTCCATTGCAAATAGGTTCTCCTTGGCCTATCGCTCCACTGAGTTTTTTGCTTGTAAGCTTCATAATTTTTCTAGTGCTTATTAAGCTTTTAATCCGAAAAAAGCTAAATCGACTCAAAACCAAACAACATCAACAAGAGATACAGGCTTAGTATGTCTTTGGGGCTCGAAAAACTTATTTATCAAACCGATGCTTCGATGACTCATCAAGGATTACCGGTAGTTTTCGCAGAAACAGGCTTAATAATACTGCTTTTATTACTAATAGTTAGCGCCATTAAAAAACAAAAATCTAGTGGAAAAATTTTTAAACTATCATTATTTACCTTCATCCCAAAGTTTCTAACAAAACTTTTTACACAGAAATTAGTATTACTTACTCTAAAAGTATTGTTTGCAGGAATATTTTTACTCATTATCATAGCCGGCTTATTTGGTACTCAGATCGCCGAACGTAATATAGCCACGACACTCACCTGGACTATTTGGTGGAGTACCGTGGTATTAATTGGCGTGTTTTTAGGTAGCTTTTGGTGTAGCATTTGCCCTTGGGACACACTAGCTAATTGGATTAGCAAGCAAACTATTTGGCTTAAATCTAAGCGAGATTACTCCTTAAATATGACGGTCCCACGAAAATTCCGCAATATTAGTATTGCTAGCTTTCTGTTTATTATATTAAGTTGGTTTGAATTGGCTTGGGGTATTACTATAAGCCCATATGCAACGGCAATATTGTCACTTATGATTGTGTTTATGGCTAGCGCCTCAATCCTAATTTTTGAACGTAAGGCTTTTTGCCAGTACTTCTGTCCGATCGGGCGAACAATTGGAATATACAGCAAGCTTTCGTTTACGAGAATACAACCAATAGACGCAAACATATGTCTAAATTGCACTACTTTGGAATGTTTTCATGGTAATACATCCATTGAACCTTGCCCCACAAATATAACACTTGGCTTAGCCAAAGATCACTCGTATTGCATTTCTTGCGGAAACTGTATTTATTCCTGTCCCAGCGCTAATGTATCCTGGCAAACGACTTCTGCAAGAAATGAAATATATAACGAAAGCAAAATAAATAGCAGTGAGTCCTGGTTCTTAATAATACTTTATTCCTTAACATTATTTCACGGTATCACTATGTTGCCATTTTGGGAAGAAATGGTATCGAGTACTGCTGTGCTCTTCAATGATTCCGGACGCCTGCTCACGACCTTTAGTTTTTTCATGATTTCAACAATTCTGCTCGTTGCTGTATTATTTAAACTTACTGTTCGCCTGAGTTCGTTCGTATTAGTCAGTAGTTCGCTTGGACGTGATTTTCGCATGTTATCAATCGTACTCCTACCACTCGCACTGAGTTATCATATTGCGCATAATTTTACACACTTTTTT
>QIIH01000429.1 GCA_003229235.1 Flavobacteriales bacterium
TTTTTGTAGCATTCGCTTTTTCATTCTTTGGATATTACGAACTTACTTTGCCTAGTTCTTGGAGTGCCAAAATGGACAAGAAAGCAACTTCAATAGGAGGAGGAATGGGCATCTTTTTTATGGCGGTAACCCTGGCAATAGTTTCCTTTTCGTGCACTGGTCCAATCTTAGGCACTCTGCTAGGGAGCTCTTTGTCTACCGATGGTGGTGCATGGCAACTCACCTACGGTATGGCAGGATTTGGTTTGGCTTTGGCCTTGCCTTTTGCCTTGTTTGCGATGTTCCCTAATTGGCTAAGTTCGTTACCTAAAAGTGGAGGTTGGTTAAATACTGTTAAAGTGTTTTTAGGCTTTTTAGAACTTGGATTTGCACTTAAGTTTTTAAGTAACGCAGATTTGGTGAACCAATGGGGACTACTTCTTCGCGAAGTATTTATTGCCATTTGGATCTTGGTTGGCATAGGATTGGCCGCTTATATGTTCGGATTTATTCGCTTCCCACACGATGGACCTAAAGGGAAGATTTCTAAAGGAAAAATTGTAATCGGAATTGCAAGTTTGGCATTTGTTGGATATTTGGCCCCAGGACTTTTAAACCCTCCTAAATCTGATTTAAAATTTTTAAGTGGTTTTGTACCTCCTATGTTTTATAGTGTTTACGATCGCGACGTAAAGGACGTTCATGGCGATTATGTTTTTGACGACTTTAATCAAGGACTTGCAACAGCGAAGTTGTTAGATAAGCCTATTATGATAGACTTTACAGGCTGGGCCTGTGTAAACTGTCGCCGAATGGAAGAACAGGTCTGGATTGAGCCTAGAGTTAAGGAATTATTGCATGATCAGTTTGTTATTATTTCGTTGTATGTAGACGATCGTGTTGCCTTAGCAGAAGAGGAACAGTTTAAGTTTGTACGTAGCGCAGATAATATAAAAAGCATTAAAACAATAGGAGATAAGTGGGCTACTTTTCAGACAATTAATTTTGAAAATAATTCGCAGCCACATTATATACTCATTGATGCCGATCTCAATTTGCTCAATGTCCCCATTGGTTACACGCCAGATCCAGAAGCTTTTGCCGAATGGCTTCAAAGCGGTTTAGATTTTTACTCGAAACGAATTCCACCAGAAATTACTCCAAAATAAAAGCGCTCTACGATAGCAGAGCGCTTAACAAACCTAACTTAGCAAACTGGGACTGAAACAATCCCAGCATTACTTATTGATTTAACAAGCATTTATCCCCACAAATTTTTATTAAATGAAATTCAATAAGCAATAGGTTTCTAAACCTTTAGTAAAAGTAGGCAGCTACCTTTCTTTAAACTATACGTATTTACACGTATTTTTGTGATTCTTATTTTTACTGAGCTAACTGCATATGATTCTTAGTTTGAGAACAATATTTCAATCATATTTTTGTTTAAATTAGTACTTTGCCCAAGCCAAATCTTGGGCAAGTTTTTTTAATTGTTATACAAACTAAACTAGCTAAACCACCCAACTATGATAGCAATACTCTCCTTTATTGGCTTTACTTTATTAGTAGCAGTCGTTGCATATTATGCTACACGAAAAACCAACGATCTCAATTATAATCGAACTGAATATACTGCTGTTATGAGAGGTTTTGAAGGAGGCGATATAAAGGGAATCACTCAAAAAATTAACGAGGGCTACTTTAACGACCTTGGGATTAATGCCATATAGATGACTCCTTTGGTAGAGCAGATTCATGATGGTACCGACGAAGGAACTGGCTATACGTACAGATTTCACGGATATTGAGCCAAAGACTGGACGGCATTAGACCCTAACTTTGACAGTTTTAACGATCTTGAACGTTTGGTTAAGACAGTATGTTAATGGGATTAGAATCTTGCTAGATGCTGTAATTAATCATACAGGACTAGCAACTGCTCAAGACACGGCTTGGCCTGAGGAGTGGGTGCGAACCGAGCCAGCTTGCACTTATCAATCTGATGAAAGTACGATAGCGTGCACGTTAGTTAAGAATCTTCCAGACATAAAAACCGAAAGTAATGAGGATGTAGCAATTCCACCTCAATTAGTTGAGAAGTGGAAAGCAGAAGGCAGATACGACTAAGAAGTCGCAGAGCTTGATGCATTTTTCAAAAAAACTGGACATCCAAGATCCCCGCGTTTTTATATTATGAAATGGCTGTCCGATTTTGTTTCCGACTACGGAATTGATGGCTTTAGGGCAGATTCTTAAGCGAAAGATCCTAGAGTTTATATGCTAAATTGACATAACTAAGACCAATTTAGGTATCAAAACACTAATTATTCTTCATTAAAAGTGTCTAAATTCAAGTTTTCGTAGCAATTTTAGTAAATTTTCTCGAACGAGAACGTCTTAGTTTGTTAAGGCTCTTGTGGTATTTATTTTATTAGCATAGTTTTACATTAAATGAGCGAGAAAATATCCAAAATTGGAGTTTTAACTAGTGGAGGTGATGCTCCAGGAATGAATGCAGCAATAAGAGCTGTGGTGCGTTCTTGTTCGTATCACGGAATTGAATGTAGCGGAATCTTTCGCGGCTACGAAGGGCTCATAGATGGCGATTTTGAAGCGTTAAACGCAAGAAGTGTTAAGAATATAATTAATAGAGGCGGAACTTTTTTAAAATCTGCTCGCTCGGCTGCTTTCAGAACTACAGAAGGTCGCCAGAGGGCCTATGACAACTTAAAAGCTCAAAACATTGATGCTTTAGTTGTTATTGGTGGTGATGGAACATTCACTGGTGCGGCGGTTTTTAATGACGAGCACAACTTTCCTGTTGTTGGTATTCCGGGCACGATTGATAATGACATAACAGGTACCGATTACACCATAGGGTACGACACCGCGTTAAATACAGTTGTCGAAGCAATAGATAAGATTCGTGACACGGCTAATTCGCACAATCGATTATTCCTGGTTGAGGTGATGGGGCGTGACGCTGGAGATATCGCATTAAATGCAGGTATTGGAGCAGGGGCAGAAGAAATTTTAATACCAGAAGAAGAGATGGGGCGTGATCGTTTGGTCGATTCGTTAAAACGCAGTAAAAAGTCTGGTAAGACCTCAAGTATTATTGTTGTTGCCGAAGGTGATAAGATAGGTAAGAATATTTTTGAACTCGCAGAGTATATTGAAGAAAACTTAGAGGGTTACGAAGTTAAAGTAACTGTATTGGGTCATATTCAGCGTGGTGGATCTCCAAGTTGTTACGATCGAGTACTAGCTAGCCGTTTAGGCGTAGGCGCAATTGACGCATTGCGGGATGGCAAACGCAATATAATGGTTGGCATTGAACATAGCAAAATAGTATTTGTTCCTTTTAAAGATGCAATTAAAGGAACCAATCAAATAAATAAAGAATTAATTCGAGTTGCAGATATAACTTCTGTATAATCAAATACTTATGACGAAAATTGGTATAAACGGCTTTGGCCGAATTGGTAGAATCGCTTTCAGAATTGCTGCGCAAAATAAAAATATAGAAGTTGTAGCCGTAAACGATTTGTTGGATGTAGATCACCTAGCTTATTTGTTAAAGTACGATTCGGTTCACGGTAAATACCCAGGGACTATAGTTGTCGAAAACGGCAATCTGGTTGTTGATGGTAATACAGTTTGCGTTAGCGCAGAACGCAACCCAGAAGAATTAAAATGGGATCAAGCTGGAGCAGATATTGTGATAGATTGTACAGGGATTTTCACTACCCTCGATTCTGCAAAAGCTCATATTTCAGCAGGAGCAAAAAAGGTTGTTATTTCGGCACCTTCTAAGGATGCCCCAATGTTTGTAATGGGAGTAAATCACATGGATGCTACTGCAAATGACACAATTGTATCTAACGCTTCTTGTACTACCAATTGCTTGGCACCAATGGCCAAAGTAATTCATGACAACTTAGGAATAGTGGAGGGTTTAATGACCACTGTTCATGCTTCAACGGCAAGTCAATTTACTGTAGATGGGCCATCGAAAAAAAATTACCGTATGGGACGTAGTGCACTAAACAATATTATTCCATCCTCGACTGGAGCTGCTGTGGCAGTCACTAAAGTTATTCCAGAATTAAAAGGAAAACTTACAGGGATGGCATTTAGAGTTCCAACGGCCGATGTGAGTGTCGTAGATTTAACTGTAAGAACAGAGAAATCGGCAAGCATGGACGAGATAAAAGCCATGTTTAAAAATGCAGCAAAAGGTGCTTATGCTGGCGTGATCGATTATGTTGATGAGCCTGTAGTTTCACAAGATTTTGTAAGTGATTCTAATACTTGTAATTTTGACGCAGAAGCGAGTATTTCTTTAAATGATAATTTCTTTAAGTTAGTGGCCTGGTATGATAATGAATATGGTTATTCGGCAAAATTAATTGACTTAGCAGCGCATATTGACAGCTTATAAAAATATATGATACTAATTGCAGACGGAGGCTCCACGAAATGTGACTGGGTCTTATTAGACGAAGCGTGTAATGTAGTTTTTAAAACCAGAACTTTGGGACTTAATCCTATGGTGGTTTTACCTAAAGACCTTGACGCACGATTAAGAGAGAATAAGGAGTTGTCTGCGGTTTTTGAAAAAGTATCGAAATTAGATTTTTATGGAGCCGGCTGTGGGACAACCACTCCAAGTAACATTTTAAAAGAGATTCTTGAGAATATGTTTCCTGCGGCTACGGTAACTGTAAACGAAGACGTAGATGCAGCTGTTTATGCCGCCACTACAGAGCCGGGGATAGTGTGTATACTTGGCACAGGGTCTAACAGTTGCTATTACGATGGCCAAGAAATTCATATGGCAGTAGATTCATTGGGATATATTCTAATGGATGAGGCTAGCGGCAATTATTTTGGGAAACGCCTAATACGCGATTACTTTTATAAAAATATGCCAATTAAGTTATCTAAAGAATTTGAATCTCGATTTGACTTAAACACTGATGTGATAAAGCACAATGTGTATAAAATGCCTAACCCAAACATGTATTTGGCACACTTTGCCGAGTTTATTTTTACAAGTGAAGAGGTAAATGGCTACTTCTATAAGTTGATTAGTGAAGGGATGAATAAGTTTATTGAACACAAAATTTTGTGCTACAAAGAAGCCCAACATGTCCCGATTCATTTTATTGGTTCGATTGCGCACTTTAGCGAAGATATTATTCGTGATTGTATGGAACCGTATCATTTGACACTTGGAAGTATTATCCGCAGACCAATCGACGGCTTAATTGAATACTATAAGCAACTATACGTGAAATAGGAATTCTCTTACAAGAATTTACGGCAATTAATTAAATCTGTTACGATAAAACCGTAATGACTAATTTTTCTTTTTTCTTTTGATTACCTTTATTTTTTTTAATCAAAATTCAAACAAAATGAGTACTCCTCAAAACACTATTTCATTACTAGATGCAGAAACAAGGACAGCAGAATGGCGAATACAAAACCCTGGAAAAGTAAAGGCATTTTTAATTCCTATCGAATCATTAACGGGGGTGTTAGCGCAGAAACCAGATAAGGTTAGAGCGTATTTAGGAATTAAAACTAATTTTGATGGAAGCCAAGAGGAACAACTAATTTTTGTTGGAGCAGATAAAAAGGGCTCTATTTATGTAGATCAATTACCACCTGTACAAGGAGATAATGGTAATCACATTTTTGATTTAACAACACCTTGCCCGAGTGATTGTGATCCAAATAGTTCTTTGAATAGTTAGTGGATGAGTTTTTAAATTCGTTAGGAGATTTTAGTATTTACCTTTCGGTCTTTACAGGATTGTTATATCTGATTGGTTTTAGAAAGAATTCAAAGTCTTACAGAATTTTCGCCTTATACTTAATATTAATTGCTCTTATTCAAGTTGGTGCATATTATGTTGGTCGAGGTCATTTACATAAATCTAACTTATATTACTCACATTTCTATTATTTAGGGCAATTTGTGCTACTTACTATATTTTACGCTTCACTTTTAAAACGTAAGTGGCTGTATTCTTTAGTGGTGCTAATGCTGTTTTATGCGGCTTATGGTTTAATAAAAGATCCAGAGTCGTTTTATCGATACAACACACTCGGAATGACAATTGCCCACGCCATTCTTGTGCTTTACTCGGTGTTGTATTTGTATAAGTCTATTACCGATAAAGGAGAATTCGTTATTGTAAGTAGTGGTATCTTTTTTTATTTATTGTCAAGTACTTTAATATTCGCTACTCATAATGCCGTATCGAATTTGGATTTGACGAAAGAAACAAAAAATATATTGGCAGATTTAAACGTAATTCTTTATATGTTATTTTTAATTCTAATCCTGATAGAATGGTTTAGAAATTATAATTCTTTTAAAGGTGTTTATAAGAATGGCTCTAATGAAGGATAGTGATCTTATTAATTTAGTATTAATCGCAGTAAGCTTATTATTGGCGATGGCTTTGGGCTTGGTGGCCTTCTTTTATTTTTCAAGACGCAAGGTGGTAAACGCACAGTTAGAAAATGCGCAGATGGAAATTGAGCATCAAAAAGAGATACTTCAGGCTACAATTTTAACGCAAGAGGAAGAACGTAAGCGTATAGCACAAGATTTGCACGACGCTATTAGTAGTAAACTAAATATAGTGAGTTTAAATACCAATGTACTTTTAGATGGGGGAATAACCTCAGAAGAGTCTCAAGGATTATTAGAGACGATATTATCGATTAGTGATACAACATTAGAAAACTCTCGACGCATAGCACACGATTTACTACCGCCAGTTTTAGAAAAATTTGGCCTTTGGGCAGCTTTAGAAGAGCTTACTAACGATTTTAATCGAGCTTCGAATGGCTTAATAAATCTGGAAGGTTCTTACGATAAGTGTTTAGAACCAAAAGACGAGTTACATGTTTTTAGAATTGTACAAGAATTAGTAAACAATTCTATTAGGCATGGCAAAGCGAAAAAGATTGAATTGAAAATTGAAAAGAACCCTTTTGTATTAGACTATTGTGACGATGGCTCTGGAATTGATTTGATCGATAAAAATATGAGAGCTGGGCTTGGTATGAAGAATATTCAAAGCCGTTGTGATATTATTAATGCAACAAGCCTACTAGAATCCTGCCCTGGTAAAGGGATTAAATTTAGCATTCAAACTTAATAAATTGCGAGAAACTCATTCTCTATGAGCGAAATAATTAAAATTGGACTGGCAGACGACGAAGAACTTTTTAGAAGAGGCATTGCCTTTATTCTGGAGCGCGAATCAGACTTTAAAATAGTTTTTGAAGCAGAAGATGGTCAAAAATTATTAGATGCACTGGCTGTTGCTGACCCATTGCCAGACATCGTCCTAACAGATTTAAAGATGCCTACCTTGAATGGCATAGAAGCTACGCGCGAAGTAGTTAAAAAATACCCATTGGTAAAGGTGATTGTGCTTACTAGCTATAATACCCGCGCGTTTATTGCCAATATGGTAGATATAGGCGCAGCAGCTTTTTTAGTAAAAAACTCGAAGCCAAAAATGGTGAAGCATACCATTCGTGAAGTAATGAAGCGTGGATTTTATTACAATTATGAGGTGATGCAAATTATTCATGACGAACTTCAAGGCGCATCGCATCGTACTGTCATAAATGCAGACGAATTGACCTCACGTGAAAAAGAAGTGCTACAACTTATTTGCAGCCAGCTCACCACTCAAGAAATAGCCGAAAA
>QIIH01000417.1 GCA_003229235.1 Flavobacteriales bacterium
TTTACAGTATTTGTCTGTCTACGCATATATACTTTCCAAGCATCAGATCCAGACTCACGCCCGCCACCAGTTTCTTTTTCGCCTCCAAATGCGCCTCCAATCTCGGCACCTGAAGTCCCGATGTTTACATTTGCAATCCCACAATCTGAACCTGCATATGACAAAAATTTCTCTGCTTCTTTCAATTCGTTTGTCATGATCGCAGACGATAATCCTTGGGCAACACCATTTTGTTGGCTAATAGCATTTTCTACTTCCCCAGAATATTTCATCAAATATAAAATTGGAGCAAAGGTTTCGTGTTGTACAATTTCAAAATGGTTTTCGGCTTCAATAATAGCTGGTTTCACATAACATCCGCTTTCGAATCCTTCACCTTCTAAAACACCCCCATCAACTAATACGTTTCCGCCTTCGGCTTTTGCTTTTTCTATAGCAGCCAAATACGTATTTACAGCATCATGATCAATTAATGGCCCGATATGATTCCTTTCATCTAAAGGATTTCCTATAGTTAATTGACCATAAGCACCAACAATAGCGTCTTTTACTTTATCGTATACAGATTCGTGAATAATCAATCGTCGTGTCGAAGTACAACGTTGTCCAGCAGTACCAACAGCACCAAATACAGCACCGGGAACGACAACTTTTAAATCGGCAGTTGGGGTAATAATAATTGAATTGTTACCACCTAACTCTAATAATGACTTACCAAAGCGTTGGGCAACAGTTGCGCCAACTATTCGTCCCATTTTTGTAGAGCCCGTTGCAGAGACTAGTGCGATTCTAGAATCGGTTGTCATCATTTCGCCAACTTTGTAATCTCCATTTATGATACAAGAAATACCTTCAGGCAAATTGTTTTCTTTTAAGATCGCTGCAATAATATTTTGGCAAGCAACCGAGCATAAAGGCGTTTTCTCGGACCCTTTCCATACACATACATCACCACAAATCCAAGCTAATGCTGTATTCCAAGCCCAAACAGCCACAGGAAAGTTAAAGGCAGAGATAATACCAACAACACCTATTGGGTGCCATTGCTCTCTCATAACATGCCCTGGACGCTCAGAAGGAATTGTTTGACCATTTAATTGTCTCGATAATCCAACAGCAAAATCACAGATATCAATCATTTCTTGAACTTCGCCGTAACCTTCTTGCAAAGATTTACCCATTTCATAAGAAACTAGCTTACCTAGAGGTTCTTTTAAGTCTCTTAATTTATTTCCAAATTGGCGAACTATTTCTCCACGTTGAGGAGCTGGTATATCTCTCCAAGACAAAAATGCGCTTGTCGCAGCATCCATTACTCTATCGTAATCTTCGCGTGTTGTTGTTTTTACTTTTCCTATCAATTGCCCATCTACTGGAGAATAAGATTCAATTTCAGGGCCATTTGAGAACCAATCGTTTCCTGTCGAAGTTCCTAAGTTAGTTTGTGAAAGTCCGAGTTTTGCTAAGGCCTCTTCTATGCCAAAAGTAGTTGCAGTTGCTGCCATTTATTTTGAGTTTTTTGTATAATAAATTGTGGCGCGAAGGTAAGGATTCGCCACAACAATCAGAAATATTTTAAAGAGAGTTAGTCTGCCGTAAAACGAGGGTCAGATTCCATCACTGTTGCACAATTACTGCAAGTTCTGTTCTCTAAAGAATTATAGAAGTCTTTAAAATGTGGCAGGAAGCCCTTTTCGATGTCAATTAACTCGAAGTAAACTTCGTGTAGTTTGGTGTTGCAATTATCACAAAACCAAAGCAAGCCATCATTATATCCTTTACCAGCTCTTTTGCGCTCTATAACCAAGCCAATTGAGCCTTCACTCCTAACTGGAGAATGAGGTATTTTTGCAGGATGTAAATACATATCCCCTGCGTGTAAGTGCATTACTTTGCGTTCGCCGTCTTCTTGAATAATCACTTGAATAGAACCCTCCAATTGATAGAACAACTCTTCTGTTTCGTTATAATGATAGTCTTTTCGGGCATTAGGTCCCGCCACAACCATCACGATATAATCTTCGGATTCTAAATATAAATTTTTATTGCCTACAGGCGGTTTTAAAAGATCACGGTTGTTTTCTATCCACTTATTCAAATTAAAAGGAGGAGCAATAGCCATAGCAGTATGTTTAAAGATGCTTCGATAAAAATACGGCGATTAGGGCAATAATAAAAGTTATCCAATTCAAAATATCTAGGAGACATTTGTATTGGATAACCATATTGGGGAGATCAAAAACAATTTTGAACCCCCAAAAAATGGTTGCTCAAAATGTAAGTTTGGGTCTGTTAAAATGTAGAGTATTCTTAATCCAAATAGAACATATTAGTAAAATAATATGTGCCTCTAAAGTCTTGTACGATTCCGAATCCTGTATGTGAATAATCACCTTCGATAACTGCTTTGTGGGTTGGACTTTGTATCCAAGCATTCACAACAGCCTCTGCACTGGTATAACCCAAAGCAACATTCTCGCCAACAGACAGCGCACCACTTTCAATTAGTGCTTGAGAACGTTGTGCATAGTTATCATGACTCAACTGGTCTTCTGCAATCATATAATCTGTGTGACTCACAGCATATGCAGATGCTAATGATCGATCCATTTTAAGTGGAGTTAATTGTAAACTCGCACGGTGATCATTAATAAGCGTTAAGATTTTATTGGCCATCTGCCAATCGGTCTTATCCGCTAGACTTAAATCGATAGTGTAATTGGTTTCTAGGTCCTGAACTGTTTCGTCCTTGGTACACGATGCCAATGTAAGGCATAGCACCATAGCCAATAGGCTGGTTCTAAGTAGGTTCATAATACGGGGGGCATCAAATTTGGGGCATGACGCTAAGACAAATATAGAAAAAATACTACAAAATATCACGCTTTATCTATTTATTATGTATTTCGTCGATATTTTGAATTTAACTTGTGTTAATTTCTTGCTTGCAATAATTCTCGTCAATGCCCATAAAAAAAGGGTATTTCCTGTATCTTAGTAGCACAAATCAAACCTGATTGTTATGAGAAAATATCTTGCGCTTTTTTTTGTTTTTGTCCTTATTATTGCTTGTAATGAACAAAAAAACGAAGCTTTAAACGGCTCAGAAAGCGAAAAAACAGAAGCAGAAGATCATGGATTCGGAATAGTAATTCATGGTGGAGCTGGTACTATTTTAAAAGAAAACATGACAGATTCGCTAGAAGCTGCATACAGATCCAAGCTCAAAGAAGCCATAACAGTGGGCCACGAAATCTTAAAAAACGGTGGTAATGCGATGGAAGCTGTAACCAAAACAATTAATATTCTTGAAGACTCTCCCTTATTTAATGCGGGTAAAGGCGCCGTCTTTACGCACGAAGAAACAAACGAATTGGATGCCTCTGTGATGGATGGTGCAACCCTAAACGCCGGGGCGGTTGCTGGGGTTACTCATATCAAAAACCCGATCGATCTAGCTGTCGCGGTTATGGACAATTCTGATCACGTGATGCTAAGCGGCAAAGGAGCCGAGGTCTTTGCTCAAACTCAAGGGTTCGAATTAACAGCCCCTTCATACTTTTATACAGAAAAACGTTTTAGGTCATTACAGTATATCAAGGATAAAGAAAAGGCACAACTAGATCATGATCAAAAAGTAAGTTTTGAAGATCCATTTATAAAAGATTCAAAATTTGGCACCGTAGGTTGTGCCGCTTTAGACAAAAACGGGAACCTAGCCGCAGGAACTTCTACCGGAGGAATGACCAATAAACGTTGGAACCGCATTGGAGATGCACCAATTATTGGCGCTGGCACCTATGCTAATAATGCTACTTGTGCTGTATCGAGTACTGGTTGGGGAGAGTATTTTATTCGTGCGATGGTTGCTTATGATATTTCTGCCCTGATGGAATATAAAGGCCTAAGCCTGCAAGAAGCGGCCAGTGAAGTGATTCAGAAGAAAGTTCCGGCCTTAGGCGGAGATGGAGGAATCGTGGCAATAGACAATAAAGGCAACGTCGCTATGGAGTTTAACACTGCCGGTATGTATCGGGCTCATATGAATGCCGCAGGCGAATTGGTTATTGGTATTTACAAAAACCACTAGGTGTTAAACTATTGCCAATACGAGAATCCCAATAAAACAATTACGGCCTTTAGGGCGTTGTAAATATATCTTCCCAGAAAAATAGTGCTATAACCCAGATTATTTATTCAAAATCTTGGTTTTATCTAAGGGTTCCTTACCCTAGCCTTAGAAAGATATCCCAATAATGGGATAATTTCTTTGTATTTTTATTTAATAAACCATCGTCTTATGAAGTTTCTATTTCGCTCCTGTGCAGTTCTTGTTCTATTTGTATTTGCCGCTTGCAATAATAATGCTCCACGTGAAACACACTCCCTATACATGTATAAGGATTATATAGCAACCCATACTAACGGAATTGTCTCTGTAGCTAGTCCTATAAGAATTCAGCTTGTTAGCCCTTTAGAGCAGTTCGAACTCACTCAAGAGATTCCTGCAAATATTCTAAAAATAAGCCCGAAGGCTTCCGGAGATCTGATTATCGAAGAAGGACGAACCTTGGTTTTTGTTCCACGAGAATCACTCCGAGCCAATACCGAATATACAGTGACGATAGCGCTGGATAAACTCATCGATAATTTACCAAAAGAGTTTACAAATTATAGTTTTAGCTTTAAAACCATCAACCCAAATTTTAAAGTCGAAATTGGAGAACTCCAGTCTTACGACAAATCATATCAATTTCTTCAAGGAAGTATTCAAAGTGCAGATTTAATAGATGCTTCAGAGGCTCAAGCCTTGTTATTTGCCACACAAAAAGACGCAAAACTCTCTGTAAAATGGGAGGATCAAGAAGAAAAGTCGAACTTCTTTAATTTTAAAATAGACAGTATATCACGTGGTAACGACAACCAAACAATTATTATAAACTGGGACGGAGACCAAATAGGATCAGACCATAAAGGCTCTCAGGAATATACAATTCCGGGGCGCAACAACTTTAAAGTTATAGCTGTTAATACCACCAGAACGCCAGAGTCTTCGCTAGCAATAAACTTTTCTGATCCCCTAGCTCCAAATCAAAACTTTGCGGGTCTGGTAAACTTAACAGGAGCCGAAGATTTACGTTTTCAAGTAGATGGTAATATGCTATATGTATATCCTGAAGGTTCTCTTATTGGCAACAGTGAGCTGAGTATTTTTGAAGGCCTAAAAAGCAGTGATGGGTATTCTCTAAAACGCACAGTTTATGAAACCGTTTCGTTCGAACAGCTTAAACCAGATGTGAAACTAATCTCTAAAGGAACAATCCTACCTGATTCTGATTCTAATCCAATCTATTTTGAGACCGTTAATTTATCGAAGGTAGATGTACGGATTATCGAAATCTTTGAATCCAACATGTTGCAATTTTTGCAGGAGGCCGAAATCAACGACTCTTATGCCTACGAGCTTAAACGTGTGGGCAGACGCATAGCCAAAAAAACAATACATCTAGACGCCAATAACTTGAGTGGCTCGGGTTCTTGGCAAGCACATGGCCTAGATCTTACAGACTTATTTAAGGCCAAACCTGGATCTCTTTATCGCGTCGAATTTAGCTTTAAACCTTCCTATAGTGTATATAACTGTGACGATTCTGTTGCTGCAGTCGAAGAAGAATTTGAAGAAGACTATTACCAAGACGAGTACTACGAAGAAGATTACAGTGATGTTGTTAACGAAATGGACTCAGAAGACGAAGATTTGCTCGAACAACAATATTGGGATAACGAATTGTACAATTGGAGAAGCTACAACTATAATTGGCGTGAACAAGACAACCCTTGTCATTCTTCTTATTACAATCCAGACCGCGAGGTTACTACCAATGTCCTTGCTTCTAATCTTGGGCTAATTGTAAAAAAAGGAGAAAATCGCTCTTATCACTTTGCTACTTCTAATTTACTAACAGCCCAACCAGAGGGCAATGTGACAATTAATCTTTATAATTATCAGCAACAGCAAATCGGGAAAGCTACTACAGAAAGTAACGGTTTAACGCTCTTTGATTCAGACAAAAGCATCGCCTTTGCCGTGGCTCAAAAAGGTAATAATTATGCATATGTAAAACTCGCTGATGGGCATGCGCTTAGTGTTAGCAAATTTGATGTTGCAGGAGCAAGCCTTCAAAAAGGACTCAAAGGATTTTTATATACAGAGCGTGGCGTTCATAGGCCTGGTGATAGTATTCATTTAACTTTTGTACTTAACGATAAAGGCAATCCGCTACCAAAAAACCACCCTGTAAAACTCGAACTCACAGATGCCAGAGGTAAGCTGGTTAAACGAATGGTTACTACGAATGGCGAAGATGGTTTTTATTATTTTCCGCTTTTAACTTCTACGGAATCTCCCGCCGGCTCGTGGAATGCAGTTGTTAAAGTTGGAGGAGCTATTTTTTCTAAAACATTGCAAGTGGCTACCATTAAGCCCAACCGATTAAAAATTCTGCTCGATTTTGAAGACGAAATTTTAGATGCAAGCAAACCTATTAGAGGGAGTATTTTAAGTACCTGGCTGCACGGAGCTCCTGCTAGAAATTTAAAAGTTGATATGCAGGCCACCTTATCTACGGCCGATGCTCCTTTCGAAAACTATTCTAAATACAATTTTACAGATCCGGTAAGGGATTTCGAAACTACAGAATTCGCCCTTTTAGACAGCAGTTTAAACAGCGAAGGGAGTCTTAACTTTACCGAGGAGATTACTGTAGGCGGTAAATCGCCAGGTATGTTGCGCGCCAGCTTTCTAACAAAAGTATACGAAGGAGGAGGCGATTTTTCTATAGACGTATTCTCTAAAAACCTTGCGCCTTATAGCCATTTTGTAGGGCTACAATCGCCAGAAACTCGCAAATACGGCTCTTATTATACAGATGAGAATACCAGTTTTGAGGTTGTGAGTGTAGATACGCAAGGCAAGGCTAGTGGCAACCGAGAATTGGAAGTAAAAATCTTTCAAATTTCTTGGCGCTGGTGGTGGAACCGTGGCCGTGACAACTTATCTCGTTACGAGAATTCTACTGTTCACAGGCCCGTTAAAGAATTTACTATTATTACGGCTGCAGACGGGAAAGCAAGTTTTGACGTGAACATTCCGGAAGACGATGGAGGTCGCTACTTAATAAGAGTGATCGACCCAACTTCTGGGCATGCTACTGGAAGAGTCTCGTATTTTTACAGAAATTGGTGGAGCAGACAGGTAGGAACCGATTCTGAAAGCGCAAAAATGTTGCTATTCAATGCCGACAAAGAATCTTATCAAGTAGGTGATGAAGCACAAATAAGCTTCCCTAGTAGCGAAGGAAGTCAAGCATTATTAAGTATCGAGAATGGCTCCGAAGTACTCAGCAAAAAATGGGTTAAAACCTCGGCAAACGAGACCAAAGTAACTATTCCTATTACGGCCCTAATGGCGCCTAATGTTTATGTGCATATTTCACTTTTACAACCACATAACCAAACATTAAATGATAGGCCAATGCGCCTTTATGGAGTGGTTCCGTTACTGGTGTCAAATCCAAAAACGGTACTACATCCTACTATTGATATGCCAGACGAGCTTAAACCAGAGTCACAATTTTCGATTAGCGTT
>QIIH01000095.1 GCA_003229235.1 Flavobacteriales bacterium
AAAATGAAATCAATAAAACAGTAGGCGATTTTGATGCAATTAAAGTTTTCGATCTAATTGAGGTCGAAATGATTCAATCTACAGAGAACCGCGTGATAGTAACGGGTTATAATGTAGATGAGGTGAAAATTATGAACGACAATGGTACCCTTAAAATTAGAATGGAGCTTGAGGCTCGTTTTGATGGCAACGACACTTTTGTTAAAGTTTATTTCACTAAGATTAATGAAATTGACGCCAACGAAGGAGCCTATATTACCATGGCCGAGACATTAACTCAAGACAGTGTTGAGTTACGCGCCCAAGAAGGCGGAATTATTAAATTAGAGCTTGAGGTTTCCAACCTTGAGGTAAAAGCAGTCACCGGCGGAATCATTGAACCGTCAGGAACAGTACACAATCAAGATGTCACTATAAATACTGGCGGAGAATATCAAGCTGAAGACCTAGTGAGCCACACTACAAAAATAAGTATATCTGCGGGAGGCGAAGCTCAAATATATGCCACACAAAAGGCCGATGTTAGAATTACAGCAGGAGGCGATGTCGATGTTTACGGCAATCCGCCGGAGCTTAAAAAGAAGACGGTACTAGGCGGTAGGGTAAATCGTATAAATTAAAGTACGCTTACTAAGTCGTAAAAGGTATTATTTGTACTTTTATACGATATGTTAGACGGCTTACCATATGCGGCGATCTACGGATTCTTATTGGCCTTTGCCTTAGGTCCTGTGTTTTTTACGCTAATCGAAACTGCGATTAGCAAAGGCATTAAGGCCGCGCTATTCTTTAACTTAGGGGCTTTTGTGGCAGACGTTGTCTTTATCGCTTTTGTATATTATAGCACAGAGAAGATACTCGAGAAGCTTCGTAACGACCCTAATCTAATAATTTTTGGAGGCGCTATTCTTATCATCTACGGAATTATTAGCTATGTAAGAACCTCAAAAAGTTTTATAAAAATTGTTCGAGAGCATTACTCTGTTACCACCAAAACCAACCTAACCGGTCTTTTCTTTAAAGGATTCTTACTCAATTTTGTAAACTTTGGTGTGTTGGCAGGTTGGATGGGGACGCTAATTATGGCAAACGCACTCACTACGACAAAGCAGGGAGTGGTCCTATTTTTAGCAACAGTGTTGGTTGTGTTCTTTGGCACAGACTTAGCTAAAATTACTTTAGCCAAAAAACTAAAAAGCAAGCTTACACCACGCCTTATCTTTAAAACCAAAAAATGGGTAAGTATCTTGATTGTAGGCTTTGGCTTGCTTTTGCTTTATCAAGGATTCTTCCCGAGCGAAAAACTTAAACAAGAAATAGAAGATCAATTTCCTATAATTGAGCAATCGATAAACCCATAAAAAAAACCCTAAGTGATTAGGGTTTTTTGTTGAGGCATCGAGCGGATTCGAACCGCTGTACAAGCTTTTGCAGAGCTGCGCCTAGCCACTCGGCCACGATGCCTTTAAGAGGGCAAATGTAAAAAAAATAGTCATAACAGCCCTATAATTTTAAGATTTTAGCGTACAGTAGTTAGACTCACTTCAACCATCTTGACATCACCTCCAATAGGCGGGTTCATTTTAGCCACAGCAACTGTTACAGCGCTTACTAGGCTGTGCTGGTTAAGCACGCGATCGTTGATTCGTTTTGCGACTACCTCTAGTAATTTCGCCCGTATCGCCATCTCTTCGGCGATAATCGTATTGAGCGAAACATAGTCTACAGTGTGGTCTAAATCGTCGCTTTCACAGGACTGGTTTAGATTGGCCGTAACACTTAATTGCACAAGATAGCTAGACCCTACCAGCTCTTCTTCCTTAAGACAGCCGTGATGGGCGTAAACTCTAACGTCTTTTAAACAAATGATTCCCACAAAAAAAGTTTTGGCAAAGATAGATTTTTCTTGGTTTTTGATACCTTTGCAGCTCATAAAAAACTAATGGGCAGCACAGACAAGTCGCTTAATTTTATTGAGCATATTATAGAAGACGATCTCCGGAAGAACTATTTCAGGGAGCAGCTGCGATTTAGATTTCCTCCAGAGCCCAATGGGTATTTGCACGTGGGTCACGCCTCTGCGATCTGTCTTAACTTTGGGCTAGGCCTGCGATACAACGCGCCAGTTAACTTGCGATTTGACGATACAAACCCAGCAAAAGAAGAGCAAGAGTTTGTTGATGCGATAAAAAAAGACATTGAATGGCTTGGTTATAAATGGGATAAAGAATGTTATGCCTCAGACTATTTTGAGCAGCTTTACAATTGGGCTATTCAACTTATTGAAGCCGAGAAAGCTTATGTAGACTCACAATCTTCTGATATTATCGCCGAACAAAAGGGAAGCCCAACAACGGTTGGCACAAACAGCCCTTACAGAGAACGCTCTGTTGACGAAAACCTTGAGCTATTCAGAAAAATGAAAAATGGCGAAGAGCCAGAAGGTGCCCATGTATTACGAGCAAAAATAGACATGAGCTCCTCTAATATGCTAATGCGAGATCCTGTGATGTATCGCGTTTTACACAAACACCACCACAGAACAGGTAATGATTGGAGCATCTTCCCGCTCTACGATTGGGCGCATGGCGAAAGCGATTATTACGAGCAAGTGTCGCATTCGTTTTGTACGCTAGAGTTTTTGCCTCATCGCGAGTTATATGATTGGTTTTTAGACCAAATTCATAAGCCAACACAACTAAGGCCTAAACAACGAGAATTTGCACGTCGCAATATTAGCCATACGGTAGTAAGTAAACGCAAATTAGCCAAACTAGTAGAACAGGGATCGGTTACAGGATGGGACGACCCTAGAATGCCTACTATTTCTGGTATGAGACGAAGGGGATACACGCCAACAGCGATTAAAAATTTTGTAGAAAGCATAGGAGTGGCAAAGCGCGAAAACCTGATAGACGTAAGCCACTTAGAATATAATGTCCGCGAAGATTTAAACAAAACAGCAACCCGTGTTATGGCTGTTTTAAACCCAATTTCTTTAATAATTAACAACTATCCCGAAGGCAAAGAAGAATGGGTGTCTAACGACAATAACCCCGAGAACGCTAATTCTGGTTCTCACCAACAGCCTTTTTGTAAAGTGTTGCTAATAGAGCGAGAAGACTTTAAAGAAGACGCGGGAAGTAAGTTTTTTAGGCTTTCCCTAGGGAAAGAAGTAAGGCTTAAAAACGCCTATATTATCAAGGGAGAGACTATCGTTAAAGACGAGAAAGGAAACATAACAGAGGTTCATTGTAGTTATGACCCGGAGAGTTTAAGTGGCAGCGGAACAGAGGCAAGTATGCGCCGCGTGAAGGGAACACTACATTGGGTTTCTAAAGCACATGCTTTTGCTGCAGACGTTCGCAGTTACGACCGTTTGTTTACTGACGAATCGCCAGACACTCACAAAGACAAAGACTTTATGGAATTTGTTAATCCAAATTCGTTAGAGGTGTTAACCGCATATTGCGAGCCGTTTTTAAATGAGGCTAAAGCTGGAGATCGTTTTCAGTTTCAGCGTATTGGATATTTTTGTGTAGATCCGGACACCACTTCAGAAAAGATGGTCTTTAACAAAACGGTTGGTTTAAAAGACACTTGGGCCAAACAAAAACCACAACAGCCCCAAGCACAAAAACAAAGCAACAATCAGCCGAGACAAGAACGCCCAGCGATAGAACAAATTAAACAATTAGGCAAAAAGTTTACCAACTTCCCAGAAGATAAGCAAGCCATGATGGCTCAAAAAATTACTGAGCTTGCGGGGGCGGTTCCTATTCAAGATTTAGCCCCATTGTTTGGCACTGCTGCAAAAAAGATAGGTACACGAATTGCTACGCTACTCACGCTAAAAGTGCTTTTAGAAAACGGACTAGAGCGAAATGATCAGATTCAAGATTTTGTAGATAGCGCAAAAGAAGACAGGTACCCGTATTTGTCTAACCTAGCCAAAGGGCTTTAATTTTTGATTATCTCTTAATGTTGCACGGTTTTTCTAACATCGTCAGGGATTTCGAGTTCTGTTTTAAAACCTGGTAAGATCATATCTAACAAAGCGGCGTTTTTAAGCTGAGCGGCCTCCACAAAATACCATTGTGATATAGCGTCATCATAAATTCCAAACAAGTAACTTGTGGAGAGTATAGAAGATGTCTCGCCTTTAATAACCACTTTATTTTCTACAACACAGCGATATTGTTCTTCTTCGCGAGCAAAATCAATGATAGCGGTTACCTCACTAGATTCAAAACTTAAACCCTGCTCTTTTAATCCATTCATCGCCTCTGCCACAATGACCAAGGCCGCTTCTTTTCCGCCCATTAATTCTAAAACACCCGGTAATGTATAATTTAAAACAGTGTCATAATCGCCTGCAATTGTGGCATCGCTGGTTATTTTGGCCTGCGCCATTGCCAAATCTTTAAGTTCTTGCTCGGTTTGGGCGTTGCTTATTGGGACCACTGCTACAAACAGCAAAAACCCTAAAATGTATTTTATCATTAATCTTCAGATTTATTTGGGCCGATACCCTTTGCGGCGTTTTGCTTTTTCATCTCTTCGCCAATTTGGTTACTCGCCGTAAAAGAAGCAATCATATTGTTTAACATATCACTACCCGCCTGTGGCGAATTAGGTAATAATATTAGATTCGAATTTACATTCTCCCCTATCGATTGCAAGGTATCGTAATGCTGTGTTACAACAATTAACGCAGAGGCTTCCTGCGAGTTGATGCCTACCTTGTTTAGCACATCGACACTTTCTTCGAGACCACGCGCAATTTCTCTTCGCTGATCTGCAATACCCTGTCCCTGCAAACGCTTGCTTTCTGCCTCTGCACGTGCCTTAGCTACTATTTTAATGCGTTCGGCTTCTGCCTCGTACTCAGCCGCTACTTTTTCGCGCTCAGCGGCATTAATTCGGTTCATAGCATTCTTTACTTGAATGTCTGGATCGATGTCTGTTACTAGGGTTTTAATAATGTCGTAACCATAACTAATCATGGCTTCGTTTAATTCTCGTTTTACAGCGATAGCAATATCGTCTTTACGTTCAAAAACGTCGTCGAGTTTCATTTTAGGAACTTCGGCGCGCACCACATCAAAAACATAAGAAGTCATTTGATCGTGCGGACTTTCTAAACGATAAAAGGCGTCGTAAACCTTATCTTTTATAACTTGAAACTGAACCGATATTTTTAAACGCACAAATACATCGTCTTTGGTTTTGGTCTCTACCAAGACGTCTAGTTCCTGAATTTTTAAGTTAATACGTCCTGCGATACGGTCGACCAGCGGTATTTTAAACCGAAGCCCGGAAGTTCTGGCGGATAAAAACCTTCCAAAACGCTCTACAATAGCCGAGGTTTGCTGCTTTACGGTGAAAATGGCCGAAAACAAGACCAACAGTGAAAATAAAACGACTGGAACGACAAAAAGATAGCCCATGGTGTTGTGATTTATGTTAGAAAAATAAGAGAGAGAAGATACAAAAATAAGCATACATTTGCACCTTATTTGGTATACTATGAGGCTCAAAAACCTACTTTTTGTTACAGTTTTTTCATTATTTTTTTTACAATCATTAGCGCAACGTCGTAATAGCAATTATAACAAAATTGGTATTTCTGCCGGAGTAGTATCCGCTAATATCGATTCAGACGATTTAAATTTTAGCGCTGGACAAGGCTTTACTGCGACTGTCGAAACCAGAGGGTCCTTTAGCAGAATCGTAGACTTTATCTATGCGATAAGCTTTTTTGATGCAGCGATGGAGATCGAAACTAGCGCTGTAGGAGGTGCTCCGCAAGGCCTTGCCACAGCAGAAATGTCTACAATGAAAATGTCTTCTGTACAGCTACAATTTTTGGCCAGCCTAAATATTTTTAGACACCATCTAAGCATTGAGGCTGGTCCTGCGTTTGCAATTCAGGGGAAGTTTAAGCCTCAAGATGACGCAGACGAAAACCGATTTGTAACAGGCTATAATAATGTGACATTAGCCTCCCTGCGCGAAACATCTACATTCGATTTTAGAGGAGTAATTGGCCTTACGGCTGGGTTCGAACCTGTTCGAGTAAGCTTGATGTACATAAGAGGGTTTACCAATACATTTAGTGGCTTGCAACAGGCAAATACAGAGTCTGCCGACTTTTCTGGAAACACAAACTATCTTGCGCTTCGCGGAATTATTTACTTTTAAGAGTTAATAAAACTAATTGCCTTTTGAATTCTGGAAACAGATTCTTCTTTGCCTAACATGGCAATTATATCAAATACATCGGGGCCCTTAAGCTCACCAACTAACGCTAATCGCAAAGGCATCATTACTGCGCCAAAACCAATGTCGTTTTGGGTTATCCAGCCTTTTATTGCGTCTGATAATTGAGAAGGATTAAAATTTTTGGCCGCCATAATTAGATCGGCTGCTGTTTGGAGAAGCGCCGGTGTTTGCTCTTTAAAAGCCTTTTTGGCTGCTTTTTCGTTGTACAATTCAGGAGCTATATAAAAGAAACCTCCAAGGCCCCATAGGTCACTTACAAAAGTAGCGCGCTCTTTAAGCATTCCAACAATTACGGCGGTGTTTAGGGGCGATTTAATTCCTTTTTGTTGCAGGATTAATTCAAATTCATCGGCAAGTTGCTCGTTCGAAACATTCTGAATATATTGATGTTGAAACCATTTTGTTTTTTCAGGATCAAACTTTGCGCCCGCTTTATTTACACGACTTAAATCAAAGGCCTCGGTTAATTCTTCTAGAGAGAAAAGCTCTTGTTCTGTCCCTGGATTCCAACCTAAAAAGGCTAACATATTAATTACCGCTTCTGGCAAATACCCCTCTTCACGATAGCCCGAAGCTGGAGCTGCATTTTTTGGATTCCACTCTAAAGGGAATACTGGAAAGCCCATTTTGTCGCCATCACGCTTGCTAAGTTTTCCTTTGCCAACAGGCTTCATAATTAGTGGGAGATGTGCAAATTCGGGCGCATCCCAACCAAATGCCCTATAAAGGAGTATATGTAGCGCTAAGGATGGCAACCACTCTTCGCCACGAATCACATGGGTAATTTGCATCAAATGGTCGTCTACTATATTGGCCAAATGGTAGGTTGGCATACCGTCGCTCTTAAACAAAACCTTGTCGTCTAAGGTCGCAGTGTTAACGGTTACTTGCCCGCGAATAATATCCTGTAACTCTAAAATTTCGTTTGCAGGAGTCTTAAAGCGTATTACATAAGGTCGTTCTTGGCCCAGGATACTTTTAATCTCAATATCGCTCATCCCCAACGAATTGTTCAGCTGTTCTCTATTGTGCCAGTTATAGATAAAAGTTTCGCCAGCGGCTTCGGTTTTTGAGCGAAGCTCTGCAAGCTCTGCTGGTGTATCAAAGGCGTAATACGCATCACCCGATTCAACCAAAGCATCGGCATATTGTTTGTAAATATCTTTGCGTTCGCTTTGTCTGTAAGGACCAAATTTACCCTCTTTGCCAGGGCCTTCGTCAAAAGGAATATTGAGCCAGTTTAAAGCTTCAACTATATAGGCTTCGGCTCCAGAGACATAGCGTGTTTGGTCTGTGTCTTCTATGCGAAGCACAAAGGTTCCGATAATTGAACAATGCTGTTCTGACCCCTCCAATATGAAGTGGCCCTGTAGGACTTGGCGCAAAACGAACACGAACGCTTGAGGGCATAACTTATTATTATTCTTGCAAAGTTAAGGCATAATTATTTCTATCATTATAAATTAAACGCTAAATTAAATGCTATGAAAAATATACTGTCCTTAATCGTTTTTATGTTTTGTTTCTCCCTTGTTTCTGCTCAATGGGAGCAAATTGGCGCACAGGTTAATGGCGACGAAGAGGATAATCGGTTTGGTGTATCGACAGCAATGAATCAGACCAGAGATCGCATGGTCGTGGGCTCTCAATCAACGGTAGCAGGAACGGTGGATTATGTAAAAGTCTTTGAATACAATGGCTCTAATTGGGAATAATTAGGAAGCACTTTATTTGGCGATGTGGCCGACGATGATTTTGGCGCGACAGTGGATATTAATAATGAAGGCAGCCTCTTAGCTATTTCGGATTCTTTTAATGATATGGGAACAGGAAAAATCAATTTTTATATTAGAGAGGGAGATAATTGGATATTACAGGACGAAATGCTTATTGGTGAAACCTCGAATGAATTTTTAGGAACTTCTATCGACTTTAACGCCTCTGGCGAAATTTTGTCGGTTGGCGGCAAGGGAGACCTGGACTTTGTTGGATATGCAAGAGCGTATGGTAATGAAGAAATTCTTAACACATCTCAAGTTGATAGTAGTCGAATAGAACTCTACCCCAACCCCAACAACGGCCAGTTTACTGTAACCATCGGTAATCAAGAACCTCCAAGCTGTTACTCTGGTAAATGCACTTGGGCAGCAAGTTGAGGTTAATTATGTGTTTGCGAATGGAAGCATTCAGATAGAAACTACAGCGGCGGCGGGCGTATATTATCTTCGATTGGAGGCTTCGAACACAGTTTCGACTAAGAAACTTGTGATTAAATAGGCGCTTTAAGTTTTAGGCTTTTGCCTTTGGATTGGTTTTTGCTGTACTTAAACCCTTGTTAAATACCCCTAAGCTCGCAAATAAAATTGCAATTTAGGGCTTACCTTATGATAAAAATTATGTGTCGAGATTAAGCTAAAATCAGTTGCTTTTAGCTCAGCTCTTTGTCACCCAACCTACGATACTATAGTTTAATTATTTTTTTTACTAATAGATGGGTGTCGGTATAAATTTTAAAAAAGTATACTCCTTTTTTAAAATCAGAGATATCAATACTTTTAAAATTTTGAGTTATTATTTTCACTTTTTTACCAAGCATATCAAAGACATCAATTTTTTGGATAATAGTAC
>QIIH01000107.1 GCA_003229235.1 Flavobacteriales bacterium
TCTAAAGGTGAAACCCCTAAATAAATGAATTTACGCTCGAATCTTAAATTGTAGCGCGATTTAAGCTGGGCTTTCTTAACGACTGCTTTTTCCGTACTCGCCTCCATACATTTGGTCTATTATATTGTTAGATACTGTTTGCACGGCTACACCATCTATTGTTAACACAGAATTATTTTCTATCAAATAATCGAGTTCGTTATTAATCAATGTCAAATTAGAAATGACAATTAGCCCTGCCCCATATTCTGTCTTTTTTTGAAAAGACGAAAGCCCTAGCCGAGTATCTTCAATAACAAGGCCTGTAAGCTTTACCGCAGACAGGTCTTTACTAACAACGCCTATTTCGCCTCCTATTATCTTGATATTAGAACCTGTGATCTCACTAGCTTCTCCTCCACTTAATGCTTTGTCTGATGGATTTCTAATCTCAATATTAGTAAGAGTGAGCCTCGAACCAGAAACATCTATCGCGTCGTTGCCACTATTAATAAATGTAGAATTAAGGATACGCCCCGTCACAAAATCACCATCAAAGGCATCAGATTGTGTATCTCTAAAAATAGAATTATCAATCACAAAATTAGAATTCATAATATTAAGACCATCTTCGCAGCGGTTTTCACTAAACAAACTGTTAGTTATCAAGACCTCTGAATCGTAAAAATTAACAGCTCCAGATAATGCCCAACCATTCATTTGAGGATTAGACAAATTGGTGAATTCGCTGTATTCTATTATAGATTTTCCCGCTGCATTAGAAACGAACACCCCCCCACCTGTACCATCATCAGAAGTAAATACAACTGGCGCATCTATTAGACCATTACAAATAAGCGGTGAAAATGAAATTAACGAAGCATTTTGAGTTAAATTAAGTTCAAATCCGGCGGCTATTACCACCTTTTTTCCCTTTGGGATAATAATATTTTTACTCACCTCAAAACGGCCAGATTTAAAGAAAAGAGTGTCTTGCGATTCTTCTACAAACCCCAAATTTTTATAGTTAGAGGCAAACATTAAGCGATGTTTATTCACGCTTTCGGCTAGTCCATCGTTATGGCTAAAAGGAATTATGTCTTGGGTTCTTGAATAGTTAACTCCTGCTATATGATACTTGATCTTAAGTTTGGCAATATCTTTTGGATAGGCAAATTCTCCCACTTTATCTTTTTTAGAAACAAAGGCATTCCTAAAATACCTGTTTAACCCAAAAGTCACATATCTAGACTCGTTTGGCGAAAGTTCGAACTTGTCATTTTTACTTAGAAACCTACCATCTTTATGTGTGATTGCATCTAGGCGTATTTTATGATTTGTTAGGTTCTTGATTTGAAGTGTAATTTGCTTCTTGTTAATCTCAATAAAATGGGCAGTAACCGCTTTATCAGGATTTATGTGCTTTTTAATAACGCCGCTATTATACGCCAAGATCGAACGATCGAATGCAAAATCGAATTCGCTGTTAAGCGCAGTATAAAGCTCATTAAGTTGACCCTCATAACGCTCTAATAGGTCAGAAATAAATTGGGCACTACTAACTAGGTGTAATTTTTCTAGCAACATTTCTTTATATTCTGGCTCGTCAAATACAAAAGGGTGTTCTCTAACTTTATCTAATTTTATCCCAGAATTAGAATCAAAACAAATCGGTTCTAGCCTATTGCTGATAGGATTGTAATAAAATCTAAGATTAAACACCCACAAACCATGATGTCCTCCAAACAAGTTAGTCAAAGCTAAGAACGAAGTTAATTTATCCATATCAAAAACTTCCGAAGTTTTATAAATACCTGATCGATAGCCTTCGAATAAATTTTTTGCAACTTCAAATTGTTTTCTAAGCTTAGAATCAGAAAGCACTTTATTTTGATTAAAAACTCGAATAGGGACAACCTCTTTAAATCCTCTTGTACCCCCAGCAACATTACCCAATCCTAAATGAAATCCTTTTTCACGTTTTCCCCAGATTATGGTCTCGTCTAAGGCCAGAATAACTCCTTCTCGTTTGCGATTATTTTCGATTAGAATTTTATCAAATGACTCCTCTACAGCCATGATTCCGATGGGTCGTTTTTCTATTCCAGAATCCGATTCAATCTCTAAATTAAGATTCACAAAACTATAACGTAAGCTCACTATATCTGCTTCTCTGACAGCTCTTTGGAAAAGCCATTCCCATAGATAGTTACGAGTTACCGGAGCTTGTAGCGAGAATTTTCTCATTCCATTAAACGTCTTATCACCATCCATGATTATCCTAAACGACCATTTACGCTCGTCCTCCAAATGTTGGGTCCAATCTCCTTTTAAGCGCATTTGGGCCTTCAATTGTGTGCTATCTAGCCCAAAGAGCGACACATTAACCAAATCGGTGTCGTAAGATTCTAACACTCCATTTCGCAAAGCCCCATAACGCTTCTTCTCAAGTTTTTTAAAACTTCTGTTATTGAGTTTTATAGTTACAGTTGGCAGTGCTGCCTGTAAACCAACAATTTTGTCTACAACAATATTTCTTATAGAATACCGTGCTCCTACACCGCCAATATGCCTAGAAGTATGTATCACTTTTATATTCTCTACATCAATATATCCTCCTATATAGTCTTCAGACTCTAAATTGAATTTGAAGACTATAAATCTCTTTCCAAAAAAGTTTACCTCTTCTGGTATCCCAGGTTGCTCATAAAAATGTAACCTATTTTTTCCAGAAATGGTTTTTGTAGAGTCTTTTAAAACTATGCTGGTAGAAAAATTATCTGTCAACACTTTTGGATATGCATTTTTACCATAAACAAACATCAACTCACCCACCCCTGTTTCGCTCAGAAGATGGATAGAGACCAAAGAATCAGAATATATTACGTTTAATTTATCTAAGATAATTTCTTTAAGATCTGTATTCGATTTAGTGACGATAGTAGGCTCGTTTATATCATCTGGGGTAGTTTTAAAGCTCGAATTGCCATTGCCAGAAAATGCTATACTCAATACAACCAACAGTACGAGGGCCAATAGCAGCCATACAATTATAGCCGGTTTTGACTTATATTTTTTTATGAGCATATAGCTATTAAATTATAGTTCGCTGTCTATAAACGTAATATCTGCAGTATTATCTAACTCGAATAAAGCAGTATTAATTTGATTTAAACGATCCATATTATTTACACTTATATGGTAATTTAAATGCAAACCACCTTCTGAGTAACTGAGCCTTTTAAGTTCGACTTGATTAGCTCCATTAACAACAATATCGTTAATTTTAGAATTAAGATTGGCTTTACTATTTTCGTCTACCTTTATACTTATAAGTAGGTTTTGACTAAAACTTGATACTCTCTTATAATTTAGCGCGAAAATCACAATTATCAACATCGCAAAACCTATCAAAGTAGGCAGCAGTTGATTAGCACCAAGGCCAAGCCCGATTGATATTGCAATAAAAAAGAAACCCAGTTCTTCTGGCTCTTTAATTGCGGTTCTAAATCGAATAATAGAAAGCGCGCCTACCAACCCTAACGACAGCGCTAAAGACGATTTCACGATAGAAATAATGATAAAAGTGGTAAGCCCTACCAAAATAAGAACCCTCCCCAGTTGTGCACGATTAGAAATGGCTTGCCCATATCTCGTGTAAACAATCGATAAAACAAACAACAATATGGTGCAAATTAAAATATTGACTACATACCCTAAAATCGAAAACGTTTCGTCGAAATCTTGAAACAATTGACCGATAAATTCATCCATGAATTGACTATTTTTAGTGAGAATTCGAAGTTAAGCTAATATTTCCTTTTTGTTAAATATTTTTATTGAATCTAAATGTAAACCTGAGTGTAAGTTAAAAAAAGTCTGCCACTTTGTCATAATCTATAATAAACCCTATCTTTGCACACTTATTGCGACTGCCTGTTAGCACATTAGTTATGGGAAAAATAATAGCCGAAAAACTTCAAGGAACAGCCCTAAATACAATAGGAAAACCACACAATGGTAAACGCCTATTTATTGAGAGCTACGGTTGTGCGATGAATTTTAGCGACAGCGAAATTGTCGCCTCTATTTTGATCAACGAAGGTTTTAATACAACCCAAAATCTCGAAGATGCCGATTTGGTTTTGGTCAATACGTGCAGTATTCGAGACAAAGCCGAACAAACAATTCGCAAACGTCTAGAAAAGTACAATGCCGTTAAAAAAATAAACCCATCGATGAAGGTAGGCGTGTTAGGCTGTATGGCCGAGCGTCTTAAAAGTAAATTTTTAGAAGAAGAAAAAATAGTAGATCTAGTTGTGGGCCCTGATGCTTATAAAGATTTACCTAATTTAATCGAAGAGGTAGAGGCTGGTCGCGATGCTGTAAACGTTATTTTGTCTAAAGACGAAACCTACGGTGATATCTCGCCTGTGCGTTTAGGTGGCAATGGCGTTACTGCTTATGTAAGTATTACCAGAGGTTGCGACAATATGTGCACCTTTTGTGTAGTACCTTTTACTCGCGGAAGAGAACGCAGTAGAGACCCTCAAAGCATATTAGAAGAGGTTAACGATTTAGCCGTAAAGGGTTATAAAGAAATCACCTTGCTAGGGCAAAATGTAGACAGTTATTTATGGTATGGTGGAGGCCTTAAAAAGGACTTTAAAAATGCCAGCGAGATCATAAAGGCAACAGCTACTAATTTTTCTGAGTTGTTACGATTAGTCGCAACAGCGCAACCTAAAATGCGTGTTCGTTTTTCTACGTCCAACCCGCAAGATATGACCTTAGAGGTGCTTCATACTATGGCCAAACATGAAAATGTTTGCAACCATATACATTTGCCCGTTCAGAGTGGGAGTACTCGCATTTTGAAGGAAATGAATCGACAACACACTCGGGACGAATATATAGAACTAATCGATAACGTCCACTCGATTCTTCCTAATTGCTCAATCTCGCAAGATATGATTAGCGGTTTCCCAACAGAAACAGATCGAGATCATCAAGACACTTTAGATTTGATGAGCTATGTGAAGTACCACTTTGGCTATATGTATATGTATTCTGAAAGGCCCGGCACCATGGCTGCTAGGAAGCTTGAGGACGATATTCCTGCGGCCGTCAAAAAAGAACGCTTGCAAGAAATTATTGAATTGCAACGAGAACACAGTGCTCACAGAACTCAACAATATGTTGATACAACAGTAGAAGTATTAATCGAAAGAACATCACATAAAAGCAATGACCAGTGGAGTGGTCGTACCCCGCATAACACTGTTGCTGTATTCGCAAAAGAGCATTACAAAGTGGGCGATTTTGTAATGGTGAATATCGACAATTGTACTGCAGCTACACTTTTAGGGCAGGCTGTTGGTTATAGCGATAATAATAGTTAAGAATTTATGGAATCTGTACAAGCAACAAAACAACGCTTCGGAATTATTGGGAACGACCCTAAGCTAAATCGGTCTATCGAAAAGGCAATACAGGTTGCACCCACAGATATTTCTGTACTTGTTACTGGCGAAAGTGGCGTTGGTAAAGAATCTATCCCAAAGATTATTCACTCATTGTCACATCGAAAACACGGAAAATACATTGCGGTAAATTGTGGGGCCATTCCTGAAGGCACAATTGACAGCGAGCTTTTTGGTCACGAAAAAGGAGCCTTTACTGGTGCAACTGCAACCCGTAGCGGTTATTTTGAGGTCGCCGATGGCGGAACAATTTTCTTAGACGAAGTTGGCGAACTGCCTTTGCCTACACAAGTACGGCTTTTGCGAGTTTTAGAAAACGGTGAATTTTTAAAAGTTGGGTCGAGTAAAACGCAAAAAACCGATGTGCGGATAGTAGCTGCTACCAATGTAGCAATGGCAGACGCTATTAAAAAAGGCAAATTTAGAGAAGACCTTTATTACAGGTTGAGTACCGTAGACATTAACCTTCCGCCGTTGAGAGAACGCTCTGAGGACATCCATTTGTTATTTAGAAAATTTGCTACAGATTTTGCTCAAAAATATAAGATGCCAACCATTCGATTAGACGAAGCTGCTATAGGGCTTTTATTGCAATTCAGATGGGGAGGAAACATTCGTCAGTTGCGAAATATTACCGAACAAATTTCTGTTTTAGAACATGAAAGATCCATTAATTACAATACACTAAAAGGGTATCTGCCAGATGTTGGAAGCAATTTACCTGCAGTTATCGGCACAAAGAAAGATAAAAGTGATTTTAGTTCAGAAAGAGAAATTTTATATAAAGTACTCTTTGATATGCAGCGTGATGTAAGCGATTTAAAAAAGCTTACTTTAGAATTGCTGCGTAACGACGATGCTGGGAAGGTGCAAGAAGAACATTCTGGGTTAATCAATAAAATTTATTCAGAAGATGCTGCCGATGCGCCAGAGGGAAAGCAAGCCGAAACTCAAGAAATGTTATTATCGCCAGAAGTCGAAGTTTTGCAAACAGACGTGGCGCCTGCTGTAGTTACCACAGAAGATAAATATCATTTCGCAGAAGAGATTCAAGAAGAAGAAACCCTTTCGCTTCAAGAAAAAGAGTTGGAGCTCATCAAAAAGTCGCTCGAAAAAAACAATGGGAAGCGCAAAGCTGCCGCAGACGAATTAGGAATTAGTGAACGCACCTTATATCGTAAAATCAAACAATACAATTTGTAAATGAACATCAAAAACTTCATATTATTAGTGTTTACCGCAGTGTTATTACAAGGATGTGGTGTCTATTCTTTTACAGGAGCGTCAATTCCGGCAGATGTTAAGACATTTCAGGTAAACTACTTTCAGAACAATGCGCCAATTGTAGAGCCGGGCATCGACAGAGAGTTCACAAACAGTTTACAAGATTTAATTCAGAATCAAACGAGTTTAGAGCTTGTGACTTCTGGAGGAGATATCGTATACGAAGGCGAAATAACGCAGTATTATATTGCGCCAATCACAGCTACAGCTCAAAATACAGCGGCTCAAAACCGTCTTACAATTGGAATAGATGTACAGTTTTATAACACTAAGAACGAAGAAGATGATCTGAGTCAGCGGTTTTCGTTTTATTTCGATTATGAAGGCTCCGCCCAATTAACAGGAGGGCAACGTGACACGGCCATCGAAGAAATTTTTGATCGAATTACACAAGATATATTTAATGCCACTTTGGCTAAATGGTAACCCTATAGTGCAAACAGAACGACTAACATATCTTCTTCAAAATCCGGCTCAAATAGATAAATTTGAGACCACTCAATTAGATACTCTTATTGCTAAATATCCATACTTTCAAGCTGCAAGAGCGATTCAATTAAATGGTTTAAAGGCACAAGATAGCTTTGGTTACAATGCGGCATTGCGTATTACGGCGGCTTATACGACAAACAGAACCATGTTGTTCGATTTTATTACATCGGCAGATTTTGCAGGGCATACTATTGCGCAAGGCATTACAAATCAAACCGATCGAATTAACAATATCCAATTGGTCTCACCAGAAATAGTTACTAGCGAAAAACCGCTACAACTAGAAAAACAATTAAAATCTGAATTACAAAAAGCGGAAGCAATTTTAGATCCCGAATTATTCTC
>QIIH01000108.1 GCA_003229235.1 Flavobacteriales bacterium
CAGAAGTTGAACTTCTGAGTGAAGATGAGGTTTTTGTCACACCTTCTTGGTTAGGCAAAGAAGTTACAGGAGATATTAAATACTATAACAGTAAACTAAGCTTACATCCTTACAAAAACTGGGAATTATGAAAAGATTAATGGTACTCTGCACGGTAATACTTATTGGGCTAACAACGGCCTGCGAAGAAAGTCATTCAGAAGAACCCCTTCACGAACTCAAATCAGAAGTAAAAGTATCACAGGCAAAAACTATTGCAAAATTAAAAGAGCAAGGCTATGAGATCTTCGACTATGTAGACGAAGAGACAGGTGATACCATTATTATGCAGCAATACTTTCTAGCGTTTTTAAAACGCGGACCTAATCGAGACCAACCCAAAGCAGCGGCAGATAGTTTACAAGCTCTGCATATGGCACATTTAGGACGGATGTATGAGTTAGGCTATGCCGATATATCTGGGCCATTTGGCGACGATGGCGATATACGGGGGATTACTGTTTATAATGTACCTACCTTAAAAATGGCCGATAGTCTGGCCAATATGGATCCTATGGTCAAGGCCGGAAGATTACAAATCGAAATGCACCCATGGTGGGCTGCCAAAGGCTTTAGTTTACGTTAAGAAGCACTTTCTTTAAGTGAAGCAACTATTTTCATATCGGTTTCTAGCTCGTTTTTTGGAATGGCCGCACTGTGAATACTTTTAAAATTATGGCCTAAAAAGTCCTGAATATTCTCTGGTCGAATTCCACCACCAGGCATAATTTCTATCCGTTGCCCGTAGGTTTGATTCCATTTAATTAACTCAGGCAACCCTTTTAAAGCAGTAGCTTTTCCTCCAGAAGTTAGAATCCTTTTAAATCCTAGTAGTATCAGAGGGTTAATAGCCGTTTCTGGGCTTTTGAGTTCGTCAAAGGCCTTGTGAAAACTACAATCCATCCCTTGGGCGGCTAGTAACATTTGCTTTAACGATTTAACATCAAGTTGGTTACTTGCTGTCAATGCGCCAAAAACAACTCCTGTAGCACCGGCTTTCTTTGCCATCTCGATAGAATCGATCATGATTAAAACTTCTTCTGCCGAATAACAAAAGTCACCGCCTCGAGGCCGGATTAAAACGTGAGTTTCAATCCTGATTTCATCTAAGACGTGTTTTAGTAATTCGGTAGTAGGAGTAACTCCACCTATGGATAAATCTTCACAGAGCTCTATTCGATTGGCGCCGCCTTTAATAGCGGCCATAGCACTTGTAAAAGATGAAGCACAAATTTCGAGTTTCAAACTATAGAAATATTAATGCTCGAAGTTAAGATTTCTCGGTGCTTCAAGTTGAGGGTTGCTCATCTTTTTAGATTCTAAATCTTCTAGAATCTCGATTTCCAAATTATCAAACCACAGAGTGCCGCCCCCTTTTATTAGAGCCCCAAAGTTTAAAGTTGTGGCTTTGTCAGGAACATCCAGTACAATCTCGTACTTGGTCCAATCGGTTGTTCCTTTTATTGCCCTGTTGCGCATATTGTCAAAGCTCAAAACTTGATTGTGCCTCGGACCATCCACACGCAACCATAATCCAGACCATTTTTTAACATCGGTTGTTTTTACATAGCCAGACAGTTTTATCTTTTTCCCTATATAATTTTTAGCAGAACAAGATTGCATCAGGGTTCCAAAACCCGAAGTTCTTTTGTCTTTAGACATGATTTTGGCAGAACTGCTGCCCAGAAATGCCTCAGAACTATCTAGCTCCATAACATATCCGTGAGGATTAGAGCCAGCTTTAAACCAATTTTGAGGATCTTTTAGAGAAGTAAACGAGTAAAAACTAAAGAAAAGGGCGGCTATTGCCATAGATAAGAATACTTTTTTCATGAGAATATATTTTGATTAGTATGGGACCAAAGTACCATGGTGCTCATGCAAATTTGTAAGATTAACAGTCTTTAACTCACATTATGTTAATGTTTTGCTTTTTAAAACAGGCTCGTTTTGCCATCATTTTTTACAGCTTTTTGTAACGTGACCTTGACCTGATTGTCTTCGCCTCAAGGGAAAAGTACAACTGTTTTTTTAGGATATTTTTTTACAGCTATTAATGATTTGCCTTTTCGAGTTCTATCAATCGATTACAATTTCGTCTATAAAAGTCCAGGCTTTGTTGCCAGCTCCTTGCATGCCTTCTGGAATGATTCCGTAATTGGGAATACTAATTTTTAGTTCACTAAAGCGCTCACCATTCATAGGAAAAGTTATGCTTTTTAAGTTATCACTTATGGTTTCTGCATAAAAAGTACCCACCAACATACCTAAGTCTATCGCCTCTGTTTGTAATTTGGATTCTAGCGGAGCGTATATCCATTGCCCTGGAGCATCATAAAATTTGAGTTCAAGGGTGTTTATTTTGATTGGAGCATTAAAGGTGATGGTAATTTCGAGATCTTCTCCCCAATACCCCAACCACTATTATTGTATTCGGATGCGGCGTTTGAGTTCGTTTCCGTCTTGATCCATTGCCGTTAAAACATAGGGCCCAGCAGCCGGGAGAATCGCCAATTCGTGAAACTCTTTTGTATCCCCTACAAAGGTGTTGTCTAAATACCAAAATATTTGCGCATCCGGATTTTGGTGCGCTACTTTAAAGACAACTTCGCTGGTGTTACCGTCAAAGTCTTTTCCTAAAATTATGTGTTCGTTCCTTGTAGGAAAAATAAACTCCATCGGGCGTAGCTCTTTGTAGTCACAACTGGTCAAAAATGGTGGTAAGGGCTTATATTCTGGATGTTTTGTAGCATAATAATGCGCCCAAAAGGGAGGGAGGCTAAACCAATTCTGACTTACTAAATCTGATACATCTGCGCAAGAAGTATTTACCCTAAACTGTTTGGTATTATCTAAAAAAATGCGCTCGTGATACGGGCATGCCGTTGTACGCAGACCAGTTTCTATAACATATTCTAACTTGGTTTGGTCGCAATAAGGTCCTGCTTGGTACCCACTTGTTGTACACAATCTTGCCTCTTGCAACTCGTCGAAAGGAGGGTCAAACCATAGGTGATTAGGCAAAGCATTTAATATATCAAACAAAATTGGCGCTGCCGCCTGTATTCCTGTAAGCCCCGGTCTGCCTTCGCCATCTGCATTCCCCACCCAGATGCCAATAGCATATTTTGGAGTTACCCCAACGGCCCAAGCATCTTTAAAACCATAACTCGTGCCTGTTTTCCAAGCAATGGGCTGTGCATTGTTAAAATGATTCCAGTTTTCTTGCCCAAAGGGTCGATTTACTTGCTGTAGCGCTGCAAAAGTGTGATAAATACTAGCGGCAGAAAATACTCCAGGATGCATTGAGATTTCACTAGTATTTGTAGATTCTTCTGCTGTATAAGTTGCTTGACTATATGCGTCATTACGATATTCGGACGAGCTCTTTGTATAAAAATTAAGTACAGATGCCATACTAGCATAAGCATTCGTGATTTCCCACAAGCTACTCTCTGCTCCTCCTAAAATGAGAGAGAGGCCATAATGATTAGCAGGTTTATTAATAGAAGTTAGCCCACTTTTTTTTAAGTTGTTGTAAAACGGCTCAAGCCCATAATCTTCTAACATTCTCACGGCCGGGATATTGAGCGAACGCGAAAGCGCCTCAGATGCTGGTACGGCTCCGCGAAAACCATTATCGAAATTGGATGGGTTATATCCGTTAATCGATGTAGGAATATCCGCTACCAACATATCAGGCAGCAAGCGCCCACTGTCTAACATATTGGCATATAAAAACGGTTTCAGTATGCTTCCTGTACTTCTTGCGCTTTGCACAATGTCTACATAGTTTTGGTCTTCGGCACTGGCCGGCGAATTACCTATATACGACAATACAGTTTGAGTTTCTACGTCCAATACAAGCACCGCAATATTGTGAATTTGATTTTCTTTTAATCCATTATAATGAGCAGCCACCAACTCGTTTACTCTGGTTTGCAGGTTATAATCTAAGGTGCTAATGATACGCTCGCCCTTGTGTTTTTGTTTGATGAGTTCGGTAAAATGAGACGCTAGTTCGGGCAGAGGTTTAGGTTTGTTCGGAAGAGGTTCTAAAATAGATAGTTCGTAAGTGGTTTCGTCAATAATTCCTTCAGAAAATAACTTGAATAATAAACCATCTCTTTTGTTTTTTAGCAGAATCTCATTGCGACCAGGAAAAATAAGGGATGGGGCATTTGGCAATACGGCCAAGGCAGCGGTTTGCCCCCAACTGAGTTGATAAGACGGGAGCCCAAAGTAGCGCCAGGAGGCTGTTTCTAAGCCAACTACGTTTCCGCCAAAAGGCGCATGGGACGAGTAAAAATTAAGAATTTCTTCTTTAGAAAATTTTACTTCTAAACGGGTAGCCTGCACCAATTCGATAAGCTTTTCGCCATAGCTTCGTTTTTTATTTTTTCGAGATAGGAGTATTACTTGTTGGGTTAGAGTACTGCCACCACGCCTGCTATCTGTTGTTAAATTGCCCCAGAATGCTTTGACCATCGATACCGGATTAAAGCCAGGATGTTTGTAAAAATATGCATCTTCGAACTGCAAAATGCTTTGTTCAAATTTATACGGAATAGAGTCTTGAGCGGGAAATCGCCATTGCCCGTCACTGGCAATTCTGGCGCCTATTAAATCTCCTTGAGGTGTTTCTACAACAGTAGAGGTTGGGTCGCTAAAAAGTACACTGGGCAAGCAAAACAACCATATAATAAACAACACGCCAAAGGCGGCCCATCGTTTAGGATGTCGCCTTAATCGTGTAATTATGTAGGATGCTAGCTTCATTTTATTTTTTTATCTGAACCCATTTTCCTTTGTTGCGTGCCATATAATTTGCGTCGTACATGGCTTCTACTTGAGAGCCTGGCAAATAATAGGTTCCTAAAAATGAGGCATTGAGTTTTACAGTATACGTTGCCGATTTATTGGCGCGTAAATCAAAGTAAAAATTAACACGATCGTCGCGAATATCTGTATATCTGGCCTTAGATACATTGGCTGTTCCGCTAGTGGAAAAACTCGTGTTTATTATTTCCCAACCACTTGGGAATATTTGAGTGAGTGCGAGATCGTATAAATGATCGTTAGAAGTATTAGTGACAGTGATGGTTGCAACCAAATCGCTTCCCTGTCTTAGCGATGTTACATCTATTAGCTCTCCAGCACCATCCCTAAACTGAGTTGCGACCACCATATTATTAGAAACGCTTAACTCGTCGCCTAATGGTAGTTTACCTTGCTGAACCAAAGTAACATAAAGCACATTGTTTTCTTTGTTTGTTACAGTAACAGTATTGCTGCCCATTGTAAGGGCTACATCACGCTGCACAATACTCTTACTGGCATTTACGCTCGCAGTTTTGCCATTGCTTTCCCAATCAATCGAGATTCCGCTTCCGCCATTATTTTTAACCATTTTTGCCATAGCAAGCAAACTGTAGGCAGTTTCTTGAGTGTTAAGCCAACGCTGTGAAGACAATTGCTTAGCCACAGAAACAGCCATATCTCGCATTTTAGGATCGTTTAAAAGCGTCATAGTTTCTAAGGCCATTGCCATATTTCTGAGTGGCGTTCCGTAACTATAGCGATAATAACCATTGGTATCAAATTGAATTGTCGCAGTTGCAGCAATTTGCTTAGCTACTTTTTGGTTTCCATTTAAAGCATAGGCAGCGGCCAGACGCCATTTGGCATCATTGTTAAGTTTATTAGAATTACGTAAACGGTTCATGGCAGCCATCTCGGGTTGTCCGGCCAGGGCCAAAGTATATAGGCGATATGCCTGCTGCAAGGTCGAGTTATACGAAGTCGCACTTGTACGATAGGTACGTGCGGTTTTTTGCTGATATCGCAACCAATTCGACATAAAAGAAACTGGTAAAGCATAACCGTTTTGTTTTGCAGCAATCATAAAATGCCCTGCGTAGGTTGTCCCCCAATCGTTGGCCGCTGCTTCTCCTGGCCAATATGAAAGCCCTCCTTCGGGCGTCTGGAACGAACTTATTTTTGAAATTGCAATTTTTAAGTTCTTATCAATGTTGCGATTTTGATTTGTAGTGAGATCCATTACATCTCCTAAAAATAACTGAGGGAACACACTCGATGTAGTTTGTTCTATACAGCCATGTGGATAGCGAATCAAATATTCCAAACGCTTTTTAATATTTATTGGCGGAATAGTAGAAATTTCGATAGCCGCTCCGTTACTACCTGCCACACCAAAGGTCTCAAAAGAGATTTCTTTGCTCGCATTACCTTCAAGGGTATACATGTTGGTGTTTTGAGTGATAGGATTCGGGTTCACTACGTCTATCTCTAGCGAATACTTTGCAGAATGGCTTCCCGAAGTCGCTAAAACTTCGATAGTCTGAAAGGCTGATGTTGGCAATATTTCGAATTCAAAATTGACAATTTGCTCGCCCATTCCAGAGAATGAAACCGACTTTTTAGTGCCATTAATTGGTTTAAGAGCATCCCCCACATTTAAATTAATAGTGGCCGATTTTACCTGCTCACTCATAGAAAAAACGGTAACAGGGATGGTGAGTTTTTCGCCAGGTGAAAGTTTTCTAGGTACAGATGCTAGTACCATCAGTGGTGTTCTAACAGGCACTACTTTGTCTGTACTCCCATAGGCTTGCATCTCCGAATTACCAGCAACTACCATTGTTTTAACAGACCCTATATAATTGGGCATTGTTAAGGTATGAGTAGCGGTTTCGTTTGCTTTTAATTCAAAGGGGCCTAAATAAGAAACCACAGGTTTAAAGCGATCGGCTTTTCGGTTTTTTGCTCCAGCTGCAGCATCTCCACCTCCAATGGCATAAATATTATCGACACTGCCCGCGTATGCACCTATTACATAGTCGTAAACATCAAACGTTTTTACTCCTAGGGCCTGTCGCTCATAAAAAGCTTTGTGTATTTTGGGAGTTCCAAATCGAGTTAAATCTAGCAAACCTTCGTCTACCACCGCGATAGTGTAGGTCATAGGTTTGTTGTCTTGTTCAGAAACGCTAATCGAAAATTGTGACTCTGGTTTAAGCTCGTCTGGCATATCAATAGTAGGCTGTAGTACCGTTTTTGGATTTGACACCAGTAACGGAACCACTCCATAAAGGCGCATTGGCCTATCATTTACTGTTTGGTTATGTGGTTGTAAAAGCGAAATATGCACATAAACATTAGGCGCCATTTGGGTCGTAATAGGAATGCTTACTTTGGTCTCGTCTGCGGTGGTTTTAACCCATTTCTTGCTGAGTACTTCGGAGCCATTCTCGATACTTAATAAAGCTTGGCCTCCTTCGCTACTCGGGAAGCTTATTTGTGCTTCATCACCTACCTGATAAGATTCTTTGTCTGCATTGAATAGCAACATTTTTGCACTTTCAGAATCGGTTCCTACTTGTCTGCTCCACCAATTTCTGTAAAAATACGAGACCCGTCCAGTAGCATGCCCAGAAGTTGGGTCGATCACTCTTATTAAGTAGCGACCTCAGTCGTCTTCTGGAATGTTCACGTCAAAACTGGTTTTCCCGTCTGCAGCCGT
>QIIH01000124.1 GCA_003229235.1 Flavobacteriales bacterium
GCAGTTTCTTTTGCCATTCCTGCCCAGAGTTTGTTTTGCTCAGACGATTTAGCAGTGCGGTAAAAAAAGTAAACAAAGCCTACAAAGAGCAATATCATAAGAAAAATTGCCGCTGGATAATACTTAAGTTTGTTAATTATTGGAGAATTACCGTAGTAAATTGTTTGTAACAATTCTTGTTCGTATCGTATTTCGATTGGCTCGTATTCGGTTTTAAAGCGCTGTACAAGAGCATCAATTTTGTTTTTGCTAAAAGCTTCACTTCCCGGAATATTATTAAAATCATAAACATCTTCTTCATGAGAATAAAGAATAATAGGCGTAGTAGTATTGCTCTGGGTTACAGTAATGACAAGTTGTGTTTGATCTAAATTATTGCCCAGATCTTCGGCAGTTGTCTGTGCCAATGTTTGAATAGCCGCAGCCAAATATGCTCATCTTGTCACGCTCATTGTCTTTAAGTTGGTTGTAAAACAAATAGGTATTGAACAATACTAGGCCAATAATAAGAACAGAGAATCCAATAATTAAGACACGTGTAAGGCGCGAGTTGTTATCCATATTAAGTTAAGTAGCTCTAAATATAAATGAAAATAAGTTAATATTATTGTGTGTAAAACAGTAAGATAGGTTTTAAAAAGCGTCTTAGATTAGCTACCTTTACCGAAATGATTTCTATTTCTCCGGAAGAAGTTTCTACAGCTCAACTACATGGGTATTTGCTAGGTGCTATAGCGCCTAGACCTATTGCATTTGCCAGTACTATTAGCAAAGACGGAGCAGTTAATTTGTCTCCCTTTAGCTTTTTTAATGTGTTTAGTGCTAATCCGCCAGTGGTAATATTTTCGCCAGCAAGACGAGTTAGAGATAATACAATTAAACATACTTTAGAAAATGTAAAGGAAGTGCCAGAGGTAGTTATTAACATAGTTAACTATGCTATGGTGCAGCAAATGTCACTTTCCTCTACGGAATATTCTAAAGGGGTTAACGAGTTTGAAAAGGCAGGATTTACTGCGGTCAAATCAGAGACCGTAACGCCTCCTCGTGTTGGTGAAGCTCCGGTACAATTGGAGTGCAAGGTTTTAAATATTGTGGCTTTAGGAGATCAAGGAGGAGCAGGAAATTTGATAATTGCCCAAGTTTATAAACTGCATATAAAAAAAGAGATATTAGACGCCAATGGCAAAATTGACCCCATTAAGATCGATGCGGTGGCTAGAATGGGAGGCAATTGGTACAGTCGTTCACGTGAAGGTATATTCGAAGTGCCAAAACCTTTGCGTAGTTTGGGAATTGGCGTTGACGCCATTCCAAATTCGATAAAAAATAGCCGATTGTTATCTGGAAATGATCTCGGGCAACTTGGCAATGTAGAAATGCTTCCGACACAAGAAGAAGTAAAAGAGTTTATGAAAGTTCAAGGCGAATCTGACAGTCATTTTACCGACGAACAAAAACACTTATTAGCAAAAAACTTTATACTAGAAGGCGATGTGATGTCTGCCTGGAAAATATTATTATCAAATTAACAAGCATGGAATTAGAAGGAAAGATTAAATTAATTAACGAGACTCAAACTTTTGGCAGCAAAGGATTCAAAAAAAGAGAGTTAGTAATTACAACTGAAGAGCAATATCCGCAACATATTATAATAGAATTTGTTCAGGATAAAACCGATTTATTAAACGCTTATAAAGTAGGACAATCGGTTAAAGTGAGTATAAATGTTAGAGGGCGAGAGTGGGTTAATCCACAGGGAGAAACAAAATATTTTAATTCGATCCAAGGATGGCGAATCGAAGCATTAGAAGGAGCCGTTAGTGGCGATATACCTCCGATCCCGCCAGCAGATGCCTTTGAGCCTGCTTCCGACTTTAACGACGACGATCACGACGATTTACCATTTTAAATATTCTTAGCCTCGTATTTTACGGGGCTTTATTTTTTTAGATTAATTACCATTCTTCAGAAATAAAAAGAGAAAATCTAATTTTTGATGAGTAGCGAAGCTGTAAACATTCCCTACTTAGAGGGCGACGTTCATTTTCCAAATCCGGCTTTGGCTCGTAAAGATGGGCTTTTAGCATTTGGGGGTGATTTATCTGTAGCACGTTTAAAGATGGCTTATACTGCCGGGATTTTCCCGTGGTTTGCAAAAGATGACCCTATCCTTTGGTGGAGTCCAGATCCTCGTATGGTTTTAATTCCAAGCGCATTTAACACCTCTAAAAGTTTGCGAAAAGTTATTAAATCTGGTCGATTTCGTATCACCTTTAATACAGCATTCGAACAAGTTATTTCTAAGTGCGCAACGGCAAAACGCGCTCAGGAAGAAGATACTTGGATTACTTCGCAGATGCTTACCTCTTATTGTGCTTTAAACAAGTTAGGGTTAGCTAAATCTGTTGAGGTTTGGCAAGACGATTTGTTGGTAGGAGGATTATATGGGGTAGATCTATACGAGAAAAAAGTGTTTTGTGGTGAGAGCATGTTTAGTGAAGTTTCTAATGCTTCTAAAGTAGCATTTTATGCTTTATGCAAATTTTTGGACGAGCAAAAGTATAAGTTAATAGACTGTCAAATGTATACCGATCACTTGGCAAGTTTGGGTGCAAAAGAGATTCCGCGAAGCGAATTTTTAGCTTATTTACGCTAATCAGAACCATTAATGATGGCTTTAAAAGTAGGATACTCGTGGCCTACTTAACCAAATGTTGCTATGAGGTTTTCCTAAAAATCAGTACCGTTTATCCTTCTGTTTTTTATAAGTTTTACAATCTTTTCGCAGGACGAATCGACATTATCTAAATCTTAGTTTAGCTTAGAAGATGCTATTGTTGGGCTCTATCCTAACCCAGCCAATGATAAGGTTATGTTTTGACTGAATAATTTGAGTGGCCCGATTGATATCAAAATTTATAAAGTTTTGGGGCAGGAGTTATACTCTAATAAACTGCCAAATAGTAATGGAGTAATTGAGTTGCAATTAAATCCATCCTGGATAGGGACCCTATTGGTTAGTTTTTCAAGCGACTTCGGAATTGCCACAAGAAAACTAACCAAGCTTTGACAAAAACTCAGCTTGTAGTTTTGCCACTTATCGTACTGATACCAGTAGAAGGGAAAGACGTAAAAGATATGAGGTTAGTTATTTATGTTTTTTTAATTAAAAAATTATCTTGCAGCTGATCAAAAAATTAGGTCGTTCATTAGCTTCATCCCCGTTATATGAAAATGTACTTGTGTATTCTCACCCTATTGTGCTGTTTGATAGGTTTAACTGCCCAAAATACTGCTTTAATAAACACATCGACTAACGAGATTAGAATCGATGTATTGGCTGTTTACGAAGAGGTTGTTAATGATGGCTATGCGTCGGTTCAGGTTTATGAAAAATTAGCTCACGGCCGATATGAGCAACATAATTTTGCAGAAGCCAATCGATGGTTCAAAAAAATGTTTCGTCTTAAAAAGAAACCTTCAGCCGTAGATTATAAGCGTTATGCAGAGACTCTAGATGCATTAGATGAGCATAAGAAGGCCAAAAAATATTGGGAAAGCTATTACACTGCCAACAAATAAATTACACTTCTTTATGCCTAAAGCAGCTTTCTATATGGTCGTTTACCATACCTGTCGCTTGCATATGTGCATAAATAACAGTTGAGCCTACAAATTTAAATCCACGCTTTTTTAAGTCTTTACTAATGGTGTCACTCAAAGGAGTATTGGCAGGGATATCTGCCAGAGTCTTATAATTATTATTAATGGGTTTGTTGTTTACAAACCCCCATATATATTTACTAAAGCTGCCAAATTCTTCTTGAACTTTTATAAAAGCATGCGCATTGCTAATAGTGGCTTTTATTTTTAGTTTGTTTCTTACAATGCCCGCGTCTTGTAGTAGCGAATCTATTTTGTCTTGATTGTATTTTGCAATTTTTTTGTATTCAAAATTGTCTAAAGCCCTTCTAAAGTTTTCACGTTTGCGCAGTATTGTAATCCAGCTTAATCCAGCTTGAAAGGTCTCTAAAATTAAAAACTCAAAAAGTGAGTCATCATCTCTTAAAGGTACACCCCATTCTAAATCGTGATAGGCCTCATAAAGAGCGTCTCCTTTGGACCAATCACAGCGTGTTTTTTCCATATTAATGTTTTCTATTGCCAAGGTAGTAAGTTTTTGTGAGTTAGTACGTACTAAGTGATATGCAAGCAATTCAAATTAATTCTATCGATAAAAAAGCACTGGTGCGTGACGCATTAAAAACTGCAATTTCGTATCATAAATATAAAGAACTCATAGCGCAATATGCGCAAAATGGTACTAATAGCGGAGCCCAAATTACGGAGAGTCTTGTAAATTATACAATGCTTAATCATCGCCGTATGAAGCGCCTTGGCAAAACACTTCATATCGAACCACAGATGCTAAAAACTATAAATACGAGAAAATCGCCAGTCGAATGGTTGCTTATTACAGAAAGTTGGTGTGGCGATGCTGCGCAGTCGACTCCTATGATGGAAAAATTTGCCGAGCAAAACCCGAATATTTCGCTTAAAGTGGTTTTTAGAGACGAACAGCCCAAACTTATGGAGGCTTTTTTGACAAATGGCGCTAAATCGATTCCTAAACTAATTGCCTTCGACCCAGAAGCCGATACGATTATAGGTGATTGGGGGCCAAGGCCAACCAAGGCGGCACAATTAGTTGCAGACTACAAAGCCCAAAATGGTTCTTTAAGCCCAGAGTTTAAACAAGATCTACAAGTTTGGTATAACAAAGACAAAGGTCAGGATATTGCGAACGATTTATTAGTATTTTTTTAATTCTGCCCTGGAAAGACATAGGTTACCGTACCCAATTGTGAAGCTCTTGTGCTTTTCGAGAAACGAGCATGGCTAGCATAGTCTAATGCCATATCCCATAAACAGCCATTTGTTGTTGTGCTACTCGTTTCGTTTACAACAGCATTGACAACAGTTCCTTGTGCATTTACAGTGATATTAACCACAACTTTGCCAGGAGCTTCACAGGTATAAACTGGGTTGGGAAATAAAAGTGCATTCCTTCCTACTAATCTAAAGCTGTTGGTGCTATTTTTTGTATCACTTTGAGCGATTTGCTTCTCAGGAGATTCATCAGAGGACTTGTCTTTTAACTCCTCCTTAGTTTTGTCTGCAAAAGAAAGTTCTTTATTTTCTTCTAAGGCTGCGTTCATTGCCGCTAGACGGTCGTTAAATTCTTGTTCATCTTTATTGCTTTCTCCATCGAGTTTAGAAAGATCTTTAGCTGTTTCGCTATAAACCCTATGTGTTTTAACTGGTGTCGAATTATCTTCTGACTCGATTAGCTCTTCTTCTAAAATGGCTGTATCGTACTCAATATCATAAGATTGTTCTGTGGTTTCTATTCCATTCGAGATTTTTGACACCCAAAGTAGCAAAGCGATATTTGCTGTAATAAGGGTTGTAATTATTAATGCCTTTATAGGGTTAGAAAGCTTCATTGTGGGTATAAGTTACTAACGAATAGCGTGTAAGAAAAGTGTTTTGGTTCAAAAAAACTTTTTAACCTGAGTTAGACCTAACATTTGTTTACAGTTTAGATAAATTTTTATTCAATTCGAACTCAGGTTTTTAAGCTCTCAATAAATTGGTCGATACTCAAAGAGTCCCTAACGTTAAATTTTCCGATTTTGGTGCGTCTTAATGCGCTCAAATGAGCGCCATTGTTTAGAGCCTTGCCAAAATCATGAGCTAATGACCGTATATAAGTTCCTTTGCTGCAAACTACTCTAAAGCTAATGAATGGCAGATCGATTTTAGTAATTTCGAAAGTCGATATTGTTACTTGACGGCTTTTAATTTCTGTTGTTTCACCCTTTCTAGCAAGTTCGTAGAGGCGTATGCCATCTTTTTTTATTGCAGAAAAAATTGGGGGAACTTGCTCAATTTCTCCAATAAAACTTGCAGTCGCTTTGCGGATTTGGGATGTAGTTATAGCGTCGGTTTCGAAGGTAGCATCTATCTCTGTTTCGAGATCATAACTAGGCGTTGTTGCTCCTAAAGTAAAGGTTCCGGTATATTCTTTTTCCTGAGCCTGATACGAATCGATTTTTTTAGTGAACTTTCCAGTACATAATATTAATAATCCGGTGGCCAAAGGGTCTAAAGTGCCGGCATGGCCTACTTTAATTTTCTTGAAACCAAACTCGGTTTTTATAAGCCATCTAATTTTATTTACCACCTGAAACGAAGTCCACTCCAAGGGCTTGTCTATTAAAAGTACTTGACCATCTAGGGCTTCTTGACCAGTCATTATATATTAAAGCTAAAGATGATGGCAACTATTCCGACGATCAAACAATAGATGGCAAAATACCGCAGTTGACTATTTTTAACCAATTTGATCATCCAAGTACAGGCAATAATTCCGCAGATAAAAGCAGCTAAAAAGCCTATTGCAAGTACAGAAAATTGTGTGCTTTCTGTAGTGAGTTCTCCGCTCAAAAGATCTTTTGCAATCTTACCAAAGATAAGTGGTATTACCATCAAGAAAGAAAATCGAGCAGCTTTGCTTTTATCATTCCCTAAAAGCACAGAAATCGAGATGGTAGCTCCGCTTCGAGAAATCCCTGGAAGCATTGCAATAGCTTGCGCTATCCCAATTATAAAGGCGTTTTTGTTTGATACAGGTTTTTGAGTGTCTTTGGCCATGTCTGCTAGATATAACAAAATTGCTGTCACAATAAGCATGGCGCCTACTAAGAGAATGTTTCCACCAAAGAGAGACTCTAGTTGCGATTCAAAAAAGAATCCTACTAAGGCAGCAGGAATCATAGATAATACTATTTTGAAAGCAAACTTAGATTGGTCGTTCCAGGTAAAAGAAAACAAACCTTTAATGATATCCCAAATGTCTTTTCTAAAAACAACAACGGTACTCAGCGCAGTTGCAAAGTGAAGTACTACGGTAAAGAGCATGCTTTCTTCTGGAATAGAAGTGTCGCCTAAAATTGCCTTCCCAAGTTCTAAATGTCCACTAGAGGAGACGGGCAGAAATTCTGTAAAACCCTGGACCATTCCCAGAATAATTGCATCAACTACATCCATTAGGGAAGGTTATTTGTCGGGATTCAATAAAATAGCATAAACTTCGATACCAAAACCAATTAACACCAAAGCCGGTGCTAGTCTAATGCGTCGCCAACTGTATATTTCTGGATTAAAAACATTGGGATCGTCACTGCCGCCCCCAGCCATTAAGATAAAGCCTAAGGCAATTACAGCTAGCCCTATGAGCATAAACTTGTAATTTTTTTTAGTAAAAACCAGCTGTGCTTTCGCTGCTTCTTGTTTTCGTTTTTTTTCTCCCATGTACTATTTAAATTCTGTATAAAGAACTGCGCCGTCTACAGTTAATTGTGCAATATGCTCAGAAGTTCTAATGGCAAATTTAGGTAAATGCATCGTAGCTTCTTTATTTAAGACACTGTTTTTAAGGGCTGCTATTGTTAAACCTTGTTCCAATGCTCTATTAATATAATAATAGTTGCCAGCCGCATCGTGAAAAACAATATCGTAAGAAGATTCTTCTGTAATTGAAACAATGGTGGTATTTACAACTACACATTCTTCTGCTTTAGGGTTTTTAATGATACTGCTTTTGACAACCAAAACCACTAATAAAACAGAAATAATTCCGCCAGAAATTTTTAGGGACTTCATTATCGATTGTGTTAGTTGTATAACTTATCGATACGCAAATTTAAAAATCGTTGTGTAGCTAGATAGGTGCTTATTACAGAAATTAAGAAACCAAACAGTAATACACCTCCAAAAAGGAAGCC
>QIIH01000227.1 GCA_003229235.1 Flavobacteriales bacterium
AGTCAGGTTCTAAAGCTAACTCAATTGGCAAGTTTAACTGCGGATTGTACAGCAGTAAAGCCTTAGATTCGGTAATGGGTAGTTGGTAACTTCCTTGGTTAAAAACAAATTGACCCCTGCCTTTTAAACAAAAATGAAATTGGATAAATTGAGTGGTTACCTCCTTAAAATACACCTCGTTAGCCTCAGAATCATTAGAATATAAAAGCACATAAAAGCCGTCCTCAATTCTTGTTTCGTCAGGAATTCTTTGAGCGACATTTTTGCTGACTTCCATCTTAATATTTAGTGATTGTTTAATTTCTAATGATCCAAATACTCTTGCTCAAAGTTGTCAAGAAGCCCCAAAATTAAAAGAATCTTGTTTAGAATCGTTGTATTTAAGCCAAAATTAACAGACGGCGATACTATAAATGCGGTTCTCGTTGTTTTTTGCATTAAGCTTATCTTAATTTTGCTGCTTGAGCAATGAGAGATCCAGTTTCTAAATCTTCTAACTTACTTAAAGACAAACCCTTTACGGTTGTAGGCTTAAATTATAAAAAAGCCGATGCCCAGTTAAGGGGTCTATTTAGTCTTTCGCCAACCACTCAGCAACAATTACTTAAAGACGCAGCAAATCGCGGAATTAAATCTTTGAGTATTCTTTCTACTTGCAATCGCACCGAGTTATATGGGAGGGTGTCTTCACCAGACGCTCTAATAGATCTTGTTTGTAGCCACACAAAAGGCTCGACAAACGAGTTTATGTCGGTTTGCTATTCGCATGTAGGTCACGAAGCTGTTTCACATTTGTTTACTGTTGGTACAGGTTTGGATAGTCAGATTTTAGGCGATTTTGAAATAATAAGCCAACTAAGAAATTCCTTTAGAATTTCGAAAAGCATCAAGCTTTTAGATTCTTATATGGAACGCTTAATTAACGAAGTGATTAAGGCCAGCAAGCGCATTAAAAACGAAACTGAAATTTCGAGTGGGGCAACCTCTGTTAGTTTTGCTGCGGTACAATACATTTTAGCACGTGTTCCTTATGTAAGTAATAAAAACATTTTACTCTTCGGAACTGGTGAAATTGGCAGGAACACTTGCGAGAACCTTGTAAAACATACGCAAAACGAGCATATTGTTTTAATCAATCGAACCAAGGAAAAAGCTCAAAAAATAGCTGGAAAATTTAACCTGCTTGTAAGAGATTATGCCAATATTCAACAGGAAATTTCGAAGGCCGATATATTAATTGTCGCCACCGGAGCACAAAATCCCACCGTAGAGAATGCAATTCTTCATTTAAATAAACCGTTACTTATTTTGGACCTTTCTATCCCCAAAAATGTAGCGAACGATGTTGAACAAAACTCGCTTGTTCACCTAGTACATTTAGATCAATTAAGTAGTATCACCGATCACACTCTAGCACACAGGGCTTCACATATTCCGAAGGCAAAGAAAATAATCAAAACTATAGAAAACGAATTTTTTGCTTGGGTAGAAAAACGCAAACACGCTCCAACTATTAAAGCCTTAAAAGAGAAATTAACGGCTCTCAAAGAAAACGAATTAGCATATCAGCGAAAAAAAATAGATGGTTTTAACGAAGAACAAGCCGCAATAATTAGCGACAGAATTATTCAAAAAATTACTACTCAATTTGCCAATCATTTACATAGCGATGCTGCTCCCGCAGAAAGCAAACAACTTATTCATCAAGTTTTTAACTTAGACGATGCAGAGTCATGATAGAGGCCATTAGAATAGGAACTCGTGAAAGCCAACTAGCGCTCTGGCAGGCAAATCTGGTTAAAGACCGATTAGAGGGTCTTGGACATTCGTGCGAACTAATTTTGATCCATTCTAAGGGAGATCAAGACACTAACACTCCACTTTACGAGCTTGGAGTTACAGGAATTTTTACCAAAACATTAGACGCCGCTCTTTTAAGCAATCGAATTGATATTGCCGTGCATTCTATGAAAGATGTACCAACTTTATTGCCAGAAGGGATTATTAAAGCGGCCGTCTTACAACGTGGGGATCAAAACGATGTATTAGTTTATAAAGATCTGTCCTTTTTAAATACTATCGGGACAATTGCCACAGGAAGCCTAAGGCGAAAGGCACAATGGCTTAATAAATATCCTAATCACACGGTAGTTGGATTACGCGGCAATGTAAATACACGTTTAGAAAAATTAGAAAACAATCCTTGGGATGGAGCCATTTTTGCGAAAGCAGGTTTGGCCAGAATTAACAAACTTCCCGCACAGCACATCGAGCTCGATTGGGCCACTCCTGCACCCGCTCAGGGAGCTGTTATGATTGTTTGTCGTGCTGGAGAACAAAATGTTTTAGAAGCAGTAGCAACACTTAATCATACCCCAACAGATATCTGCACACATATAGAGCGTGATTTTTTAAGGGTGCTCGAAGGAGGCTGCAGCGCGCCAATTGGAGCCTTGGCACAAATTGAAGAAAACAGTTTAAAGTTTAAAGGAGAACTCTTGTCTTTAGATGGTTCGATAAAGTTAGTTGTAAATAAAGTTGTCGATTTAGATAAAACACAAGACTTGGGAAAAAATTCGGCGCAGGAAATTCTTGGCAAAGGAGGCGCTCAATTAATGCAGCAAATTAACAACACGCTATGAAGCTGCTATCAACCAAAATATTGAGCCCAGAACAACAGCTCCGATTCACAAAAGTGGGGATTGATCTAACAATGTACGATGCTTTGACAATAAAGTCTCGGCAATTTAGTATTCCCGATGGCGACTATGCCGCTATTTTTACAAGCCAGAATGCCGCGCAGTCATTTCTTGATAATGGAGGAGATTTACTAGAGCGTCAAGTGTTTTGTGTGGGCGAAAAAGCTGCTTTGCTCTTATCTCAAAATGGACAAAAAGTGATCGAAATTGCTCAAAATTCGTTCGATTTAGGCCAAATAATAATAAAAAAGCATAAAAATTTTAAATTTTTGTACTTTTCTGGAAATTTGAGAAGACCCGAATTACCACAATTATTAACCGAAAATCAAATCCCATTTAAAGAACTAATTGCATACGATTCGGTGATTAATTATTCAGACGTTGAGTCCCGATTTGATGCAGCTTTATTCTTCAGCCCCAGTGGAGTAACGAGCTTCTTTAAAAACAAATCGCAAGGAAGCCTAATGGCTATCTGCATTGGCAAAACTACGGCAGATGCCGCTAAAAAATTTACCAACAACATTCAAATTGCATTGCATACCACTGTAGATGGGGTTATCGATTTTGCATTGAAAAACAATATATCAATATGATAAAAAACGATCTATTCCTTAAAGCTTTAAAGGGAGAAACTGTCACCAGACCACCAGTATGGATGATGCGCCAGGCAGGTAGACATTTGCCAGAGTTTATGGAAATTAAAGAAAAGTACGACTTCTTTACCCGTTGTCGTACTCCAGAACTCGCTAGCGAAATCACGGTTCAGCCAATAAGACGTTATGGGATGGATGCAGCAATTTTGTTTTCGGATATTTTAGTGATTCCGCAGGCGATGAATATTGAAGTAGAAATGAAGCCCAACTTTGGCCCATATTTACCCAATCCAGTGCGAGATCAAAAAGGAGTTGATGCAACGATAGTTCCAGATGTAAATGATGCCCTGGGTTATGTGATGGATGCCATCAAGATGACTAAAGAAAAGCTTAACGGCGAGATTCCTCTTATCGGGTTTGCGGGTTCGCCTTGGACCATTCTTTGCTATACAACACAGGGACAAGGCTCCAAAAATTTTGATAAAGCAAAGGAGTTTTGTTTTACGCAGCCAGAAACTGCGCATCAAATGTTGCAAAAAATTACCGACACTACAATCGCATATCTTATTGCAAAGGTTAAGGCGGGTGTAGACGCGGTGCAAATTTTTGACTCGTGGGGGGGCATGCTTTCCCCTACAGATTACAACGAATTTTCCTTACAATATATCGATCAAATTGTCACTGCATTAAAGGACTATGCTCCGGTAATTGTATTTGGGAAAGGTTGCTGGTTTGCGCTTAACGATATGGCCAAATCTGGCGCTTCTGCCCTTGGCGTTGATTGGACCTGTTCGGCCAGAAATGCACGCTATTTATCTGGCGGAAATATTACGCTTCAAGGAAATTTTGATCCTTCTCGCCTTCTTTCTCCTCCAGAAAAAATTAGAGAAATGGTACATCAAATGATACGCGAATTTGGCAAAGACAAATACATCGTAAATTTAGGGCACGGAATGCTTCCTAATATCCCAGTCGAAAACGCGATGGCATTTGTAAAAGCAGTTAAGGAGTACAAAGATTAATTATGTTTTTAAGGTTATTGCGGCGATTAGATTTTACGAAATTATGGAAGCTTACTGGGTTTGCTGTAAAGCGTCCAATTGCAATGATTAAAACCTTTAAAGCCACAAAACAGTGCTTAAAACTGTGTGATGATGCCTTTGGGAAGTCGCATCACTTACACAATCGCGCAAACGCAGTAAGGCATGCGCTTTGGAATTTTTTAATTGCAAAAAAAGTAGCTGGCTCCAAAGACAACATTGATTCCGCGCTAGCGTGGGCAGAAAAAATAACAGATTGGCACGAAGAGTTTTCTGTAAACCTGCATACAGAAAACGCGATGGATTTGCACAACAATAAAGTTGGACGCAATCTTTTTGTAACACTTCCTGCCAAAACTGCGACTGATATGCTAGATTATTTGCAAGAATTATCGAGCAGTGCATTGCAGGTAACCAACGCAAAGGATATTAATCCTTCAGAAACTAGACTAGTATTTATAAGCGAATAATATGTTTAAAGATTTCGTTAGAGGCATTAAAACATATTCGGGAGTTTTTGAGCTCATGAATACACTTGGGCTGTGGAAGTATTTTATCGTCCCAATGATCATTAGCCTTATAACTGCTATTGTTATTGGGTTTTCGGCTTATGGTTTTAGCGACAATGTGGGAGAATATATTGCCAAAGTTTGGGTCTGGGATTGGGGCTCTGAGACCTTCAGATCTATAAGCGATATTATTGGTGGAATTACAATTATTGCTTTAGGATTGATTCTCTACAAGCATATAGTGATGGCGTTGAGTGCTCCATTTATGAGTCCAGTATCAGAAAAAATTGAAGCGCATTTAATTGGAGTAAATCCCAATTACAGAAAGACCTCTTTTGGCGCCCAGCTTTGGCGGGGTATTCGCATAAACATGCGTAATTTAAGTCGCGAACTTCTTTTTAGCATTCCGATTTTTATATTGGGCTTTTTTCCTGTGGTTGGTCTAATTGCACCCGTTATACTCTTTTTTATGCAAGCCTATTACGCAGGTTTTGGTAATATGGATTACACTTTAGAACGCCGCTTAAATTATAGTGAGAGCATCAAGTTTGTAGGCCGGCGAAAAGGACTAGCGATGGGTAATGGAGCAGTATTTATGGCCATGTTGTTTATCCCTGTAATTGGCTTTATTGTGGTGCTCCCTCTTTCTGTTACCGCTGCTAGTATACAAACAATTAAAGTTCTTCATCCTCAATTAAAACAATGAGAAATCAATTTTACAACTATATAACATCCCTACAAGACACTATAGTACAGGGATTAGAGGCCGTAGATGGTCGGGCAAAATTTGTCGAAGATATATGGAAGCGCCCCGAAGGCGGAGGCGGTCGCACTCGGGTGATCGAGAACGGAGCCGTATTCGAAAAAGGCGGTGTAAATATCTCAGGTGTTCATGGCATTTTGCCACAGAGTATGCAAGATTATTTTAAGGTGTCAAACCCCGATTTTTTTGCCTGCGGATTAAGTTTAGTGCTGCATCCAAAAAACCCTATGGTGCCAACAGTACATGCAAATTGGCGCTATTTTGAACTATACGACGAAAAAGGTGAAATAGTAAGCCAGTGGTTTGGTGGAGGACAGGATTTAACTCCTTATTATCTTTTTGATGAAGACGCCGTTCATTTTCATCAAGTGTGTAAAACGGCCTGCGATGCGCATCATCCAGATTTTTATGCTATGTACAAGAAAAAATGTGACGATTATTTTTGGAATACGCACAGATCAGAAGCTAGAGGGTTAGGAGGCTTATTTTTTGACTATTGCAAACCAACATCAGAGTTTTCACTTGAGCAATGGTACAATTTTGTAAGCCATATAGGCGATTCTTTTCTAGAAGCTTATGTACCCATTGTTGAAAAGAGAAAAGATGTATCGTATACTAAAGTGCAACGTGATTGGCAAGAAATAAGACGAGGGCGTTATGTAGAGTTTAATTTGATTCACGATAAAGGCACCCTTTTTGGGCTAAAAACCAATGGTCGAATTGAAAGTATTTTAATGAGTTTACCACCACACGTACAATGGCATTACAACCATTCTCCTGCAGAAAATTCGGAAGAAGAAAAATTACTAAAAATCTTAGCCCAGCCAATCGCTTGGGTTTAACATCATTAATATGTATCCAATTATTAGAAACAGAAGGCTCAGAACCTCTCCCGCGATGCGGAATTTGGTACGTGAAGTATCGATCACACCCCACGATTTTATCGTTCCTTTATTTGTGGTTGAAGGGCAAAATGTAAAAGAAGAAATTGCATCGATGCCAGGCTATTTTCGCTATAGCTTAGATTTACTTTCAAAAGAAGTTAAGGAACTTTGGAATATGAATTTGCAGGCCGTTTTGCTGTTTGTAAAAGTGCCAGATTCCTTAAAAGACAATCAAGGCACGGAGGCCTTAAACGATGACGGCCTAATGCAACGCGCAATTAAAACTGTAAAAGATGCGACCCCGGATATGCTGGTAATGACAGATGTTGCGTTAGATCCGTATTCAAGTTATGGTCACGATGGTATTGTTCAGGGTGGCTTAATCTTAAATGACGAAACCAATGAGGTGTTGGCTCAAATGAGCATTTCGCATGCAACTGCTGGTGCAGATGTTGTGGCTCCTAGTGATATGATGGACGGTAGAATTTTAAGCATCCGCGAAGCGCTAGAAGACGAAGGCTTTTTACATACAGGAATCATGAGTTATAGTGCAAAATATGCATCTAATTTATACGGTCCTTTTAGAGATGCTCTAGATTCGGCTCCTGGGTTTGGCGATAAAAAAACGTATCAGATGGACCCAGCAAATCGCTTTGAGGCCATTCGAGAAACTCAAATGGACATAGACGAGGGCGCCGATATTGTGATGGTTAAACCAGGATTGGCTTATCTAGATATTGTTCGAGAAATTCGCAACGAAGTAGATGTTCCTATCGCCGTATATCAGGTAAGCGGAGAATACGCCATGGTAAAGGCCGCCGCTGCACAAGGCTGGATAGATCATGACGGGGTTATGATGGAGCAACTAATAGCAATAAAGCGCGCCGGCGCAAATATGATTGCGAGCTATTTTGCTAAGGATGTAGTTAGATTACTTTCTTAAAACCTGAGTTCGACCTAACGTTTGTTTACAGTTTAGATGAATTTTTATTCAATTCGAAGTCAGATTTTTGAAAGACTAACTAGTTAA
>QIIH01000099.1 GCA_003229235.1 Flavobacteriales bacterium
GGGTATTCTTCTGTCGCAATTCGCACCATCGTAAGGCGATGGTGATCGTCTAATAAAGTCTTTTTGTTTTTATGCGGATTATGAGGCGTTACCACCATCCAAATTTGATCTAAATCACTGTATTCTGCCATGTGATTGGCGATAGCTAAATGCCCAATATGGATTGGGTTAAATGTACCAAAGTACAGGCCTATTTTATTCTCCTTGCTCATCAGATTCACTTAAATAACCATGTACCAATTGCACGGCTTCTTCTAGAGCCGTATCAAGCTGGTCGTTTTTTATCACATAATCAAATTGCGGCGCCGTTGCCAGCTCGACCGATGCTTTTGCTATGCGCATGTTTATCTTTTCGTCGTCTTCTGTTTTGCGCTTTTTAAGCCTAATTTTAAGTTCGTCTATGCTCGGAGGCTTTACAAATACAGCGATGGTTCTGTCCGGAAACTTTCGCTTTAGCCTAAGACCACCTGCCACATCGATATCAAAAATAACATGCTTGCCTAAGGCCCAAATACGATTAACTTCTTTTGTAAGAGTTCCGTAAAAATTATCGCGATATACTTCTTCCCATTCCAGAAAATCACCATTTTTTATGTGCGATTTAAAAGTTTCCAAAGAAATAAAATAATAATCGGTGCCGTCTATCTCTTCGCCTCTAGGCATTCTAGAAGTTGCCGAGACCGAGAAAGCTAAGTTGAGTACTGGCTGTTTTAATAAATGCCTTACAATGGTTGTTTTTCCACTCCCAGAAGGCGCAGAAAATACAATAAGCTTCCCATTAAAATTGCTGTCGCTCATTAAAGAATATTAAGGCTTTGTTCTTTAATTTTTTCAAGTTCGTCTTTCATTTTCACTACCAATTGCTGCATGGGAGCGTAGTTAGATTTAGAACCAATGGTATTAATCTCACGCCCTAGTTCTTGAGAAATAAAGCCTAACTTTTTTCCTTGAGACTCAGAATTATCCATGGTTTCTTTAAAATAAGACAAATGACTTTTTAGCCTAACAATTTCTTCTGTTATATCGTATTTTTCGAGATAGTAAATAAGTTCTTGCTCAAAACGATTCTCGTCTACCTGCTCTTTTAAATCACTTACCGCTTTGTGCAAACGATCCTTGACAGCGGTTACGCGATCTGGATCCATTTTTATCACAGCTTCTAGATGTTCTGTAATTAAATCTAGGCGTTTGCTAAGATCAACTTCAAGGTCTGCACCTTCACTTGTTCTGTAGTCGATCAGGTTTTCAAGAGCCGTATCGATAGATTCGATGATGGTCAAAAATTCCTTAGGGTCTATCTCTTCGCGCTCTGTCTTTAATGCATCAGGCATTCTAACAGCCATCTTTAGAAGTTCGGAAGGAACATCTTCATTAATCTCTGCTAATTGACGCATATACTCTTTTACAACGGCTTTATTTACCGCAGCAGATGTCTCTTCGCCAGTTACCTCTACATAAATGCTAAAGTCTACTTTTCCGCGCACTAGAGCCCTAGAAACCTTGTTGCGCATCTGCAGTTCTTTTTCTCTATAAAAAGATGGAATGCGCGCATTGAGGTCTAAATTTTTGCTGTTTAGCGACTTGAGCTCAACTGTAATTTTTTTATTTGGAAGCTCGGTAATTGTTTTCCCGTAGCCCGTCATGGATTGAATCATACCTTAGTTTTATCGATGCCAAAGGTAGTAAAAATAGCTGGTTACTTGGGGTTTCCTTCTTTGTCAAAGTTCGAGTTAAGATACTGTTCGGTAGTAAAGACAGTAGACACCAGTAACACAGAATGTAGTATTAAGGTGATGATTAAATTCTGATCAGAAAACAGTAAGTAGCCTACAATTGGTATAGCAAATGCAGCCAAACAAACTTTGAGCATATAGGTACTCGAAAAATCGTTAGCAGCCTTCCAAACAGCAGCGTTTGCTTGCGATCTTGGGGTTCGATACCCATAGAGTGAGTTAATTTCTTTGGGTTGATTCTTTTGAAAAATTATCGCTATTATTACCAATAATAGGCAATATCCTAAAGCTATATACAATTGACTATCTGCGCTCATTAATAAAAGTTAGGGTGCTATGTTCGTTATAATATGTTCCTCCGTGAGAAATAAATGCGACATGGCCTCCGAGACTTGGAGACTCCAAATGTATGTTTTGCGAACTCTCTGCTAGTTTATGAGGATAACAGTTAGGTGATAAAAAAGAGTCGTTTTTTGCGTTGAGTATTAATACTGGCAACGTAACTTTATCTAAATAAAACAAACTACTTGCGTTTGCGTAGTATTCGTAGGCATCTTTAAAACCGTGAGCCGGCGCGGTATAAACATTGTCAAAATCTAATAAAGAATTAATTCTAGACAACACATAATCGCCTTGCTCGTCTGGAAATTGCTTCCATTTATCTTTGAGCTTCTGTTTAAGGTCTAACAAAAACTTGGTTCGATAAATCCAATTTTGCGATTCAGATAGACGGGCAAGTGATCCCTTCAAATCTAAAGGTGAAGATACTGCAACCCCTGCCTTTAACGAATTCACCAAGGTTCTGCCTTCTCCTAAATATTTTAATAAAAGGTTGCCACCCATGCTAAATCCTACTAATGTTATCTCCTTAAATTTATTCATGCCATCTATATAACGCACAATTGTGTCCAAATCGTCTGTGACTCCAGCATTGTAAGATTTATAGTTCAAATTAGGCTCGCCACTACATCCTCTAAAATTTACAGCCACCACATCACATCCATTAGTAGATAAATGATGCGCTGTGCCTTTCATATAGGTGCGATTGGCATTGCCTTCGAGCCCGTGAAGCAGTATGGCAACCTTATTAGAAGGAGTCTTGCTCTTACACCAATCCAGATCGATAAAATCGCCGTCGCTAGTAGTAATACGTTCTCTTTCATAATTAACTTTAGAAGCTCTTCTAATTTTTGCAGAATAGATGGTCCCCAAATGCATATTAGAAAAAATGTATGGCGGTTTATATGTGCTTTTAATTATGGGCATTTAATGAATTTAGGGCGTAACAAGGCTCAAAATTAGCCAATTAATTTTTGTTAACCACTCCTTTTGGAGCTCGACTAGAAAGATAAACTCCAGTAAAAATAAGTGCAGTCGCTCCAATGATGAGGCCAGTTAGAGCATCAGCGCCAGCAATAATAGCAACAATCGTTGCCAATACTGGTTGTAAATAAATAAATGCACCAATGGTAGAAGGGCTCAAAACCTTGAGCGCATAAATATTGAGTAGATACGTTAAAACAGTTGTGCCAACTACTACGAAAGAAAACTTCCAGATAGTATCAAAACTAAGATGCGCCCAATCTACTGCGGCAAACTCGTTCCATCCTATTGGTAGATTGATAAAAACGGCAAACAAAAAGAACCACTTCATTAAAGTGATAGAGCTATAACGCGCCACCAAGGGTTTTACAACTATTAAATAAAACGAATAACTAGTAGCATTAATAATAAATAACATGTTTCCTAACGGAATATTTGGCGCATTGGCTTGGGTTTTAGCCCCAAAAAGAATGAGCATTAAAGCCCCTCCGAGACCAATTGCAATACCAACAGATTTGAGCCAAGTAATTCGTTCTTTTAAAAACACAGCAGAAAGTACTACGAGTAGTACTGGCGATAGTGTAATCACTACAGAGCTATTAATGGGCGTTGATAAGCTCAAGCCCTTAAAAAACATAAGCATATTAATAACCATCCCAAAAGCTGCACAGGCAACAAAACGAGGCCAATCTTTGGTTTTAATTTTTTCTGAAGGGTAAAACAAACTCACTATCCAGAACAAGATAGCTGCTCCGGTAACTCGTAAAACAATAAAGCCATATGGCTCGATTACAGATGGCATAAGGCCTTTTGCAATAGTATGGTTAATACCATAAATAGCACTTGCTCCAAATGCTGCGAGTAAGGCTAACCATCGTTTAGAAATCATAGAGATGCTTTGGCGGCTGCCACAGTTTTTTTGCTATTTCCCACAAAAATATGATCTTCATTAACCATAACAGGACGCTGTAAAAAGGTGTAATGTTCTAATAAAAGTTCTCGATAAATATCCTCGGTTAGTACTTCATTATTTAGTCCGCGTTCGCGGTATAATTTGGCCCTGCGACTAAAAAGTGCTTCATAACTCCCAGCCAATTGCATCATAATCTCGAGTTGATTAACCGTTATAGGCTCGTCGCGAATGTCTTGTAAAACAAAGTCAGGTCTCAGGTTGAGACCTTTTATTATGCGCTGACATGTATTGCAATTGCTAAGATGAAAGAGGGTTTTCATAGCACTATTTTAGGTATGGTTTTATTTGTTCCCAAGTGATACTGAGTGTGATTGGCCCTTCTACATAACTCGAAATATCATACACTTGGTACACTATTTCAAAGCCGTCTTGGGTAAATCCGTAGGTTTCTGATAAATAAAATAGGTCTTCGTCAAACCAAAAACCGGTACTGTTAATGTTTGCCTTTGGTGTAATATCGTTTTGACTTCTAAACTGGACCTCTGCAAATTGAGCAAAAGCTGCTTCATCTTCTACAATTTGATCCAGTAACAGTTGGTTTCCACTTTGAGTATCTAGTACAAGATATTCTAGCCCACCATAGCCATGTGCCCCTCCAGTAAAAATATAATAGTCGGTTTGGAGGCTAATAAAATCGTCGTCGCTAAAAGCTACAAAATTTTGAATGTCCAATTCGTACATTTCTACAGAAGATGGGAAATCACCCATATAATCCTGAAAATTCGACACGAAGCTATGTACCCCCTCACTAACCGTTACAGCGTATTGGTCGGGCATTACAGCGCTGCTAATAATGGCCGCTACATATTTTTGATTTTCCTTGTTAATTATTGCCGCAAGCGGATGCGTCTCGTTTAGAAGCTCGTAATCGACAGTGATTTCGGGGCATTTTTTATCGGTGCAAGCCGCAATATTGCTCGAAGAGATTGTCTGCTGCGTGAACTCTAAAGGAGTTTCGCTAGCGCAAGAAAAAAGCAAGAAGCCTGTGAAATAAAGGGCAAAACAGCGACTCATTATAAGGATATGATATTAAGTTCTTAAAGGTAGCTAACTATGTTTTAAAGACCGAAACAAACCACTATTTTTGTAATAATTAATTGACCTTTAGTACTTAAAACCGTATTCCATTGAAATTCAACACTAAAACAATCCACGGAGGCCAAGATAATGTAGATCCAGCTTATGGGTCTGTAATGCCACCAATCTATCAGACAAGTACATATTCTCAAACAACTCCCGGTGACCATAGTGGCTTTCAGTATTCCAGAACTGGGAATCCAACTAGAGCAGCTTTAGAGCGTTCTTTGGCAAGTATAGAGAGCGGTAATTTCGGGCTGGCTTTTGCGTCAGGATTGGCAGCTGTTGATGCGATTATTAAGCTATTAAAGCAGGGAGATGAGGTTATTTCTACTAGTGATCTTTACGGCGGAACCTACCGCTTGTTTACTAAAATATTTGAAGATTTTGGTATAAAGTTTCACTTTATCGGGATGGAAAATGCCGATAAGGTTGCAGAATTTGTAAACAGCAATACAAAGCTAATTTGGGTAGAAACCCCAACCAATCCTATGCTTAATATTATTGACATCGCGGCAATTTCTAAAATTGCTAAGGCCAATGATGTTTTACTGGCTGTAGATAATACCTTTGCTACCCCATATTTGCAGCAACCTTTAAGTTTAGGCGCCGATATTGTAATGCACAGTGCTACAAAATACTTAGGGGGCCATAGTGATGTTGTTATGGGTGCTCTAATTGTTAACGATAAGGACTTGATAGAGCGTTTGCACTATATTCAGAATGCGAGTGGAGCCATTTGCGGCCCTCAGGATAGCTTTTTAGTACTTCGCGGAATTAAGACCTTGCACTTGCGTGTTCAGCGGCATTGTGAGAACGGGAAGGCCATTGCCAAATTTTTGCAAAATCACCCTAAGGTAGACAAAGTGTATTGGCCGGGATTCGAATCGCATCCCAATCACGAGGTGGCCAAACGCCAAATGAGTGACTTTGGTGGCATGATGTCTTTTACTACGGTAGAAGATTCTTATGAAGGTGCGGTAAAAGTGGTCGAAAAAATGAAAATCTTCACACTAGCAGAATCTTTAGGAGGTGTCGAATCGCTAGCAGGACATCCAGCCAGTATGACTCATGCTTCTATACCAAAAGAGGAACGTGAAAAAACTGGGCTAAAAGATTCTCTTATTCGCTTGAGCGTAGGAATTGAAGATATCGAAGATCTAGTTGCCGACTTAACTCAAGCTTTATCTTAATCTAGATAATAGATATAACCTACTTGTAGCCAATTTATCCAGTCATTGTATTTATCGGCTGGATATAATGCGTCGTCTGGGTTAAGCCCATCCACCCAGTTAGATAAGTATAAGTGTGCACGCCATTCAATTACCAAGTCGCTCAAACGATTTAATTTGTACCGAGTTCCTACGGCAAATACAAGCGCCCAGGTGTTGTCCTGTTGGTCGTTAACACCACCAATAAAAGGGTCAAAAGTGTTTTCTGGAGATAAACCAATTATCCCTGGCTGACTCGAGGTGGTTTTTGGATTGAAAGATACCCATCGCCCTCCCAAACTTGCGTATGGAGCCCACTTATAGCCACCAGCGATAAAATCGCGTATACTTAGTGGGTAATATTCTAGGTTGAAACCAATCTCGAATACTTGTGCTCGTCCTTGCATATCACGTAAATCGCGCCCTTCGTCGGAGTCTTTATTCGCTTCTACGCCAAAGTGATTTAATTTAGTTATGTGAAAGTCAATCTCTGTTCGAACTTTAAAGTGATCACTAAAAAAGGTGTCACGGGCATAACAATTACAATCGGCCCGATATGCAAAGTTTATATAGTGCACAAGAGCAATTCCAAAACCGATATTTCCTTGATCGGATTCAAAATTGTTGCGCAGGCCATAATCAGACTGAAATGCTACAGGACCAACAACAATTCCCACTTCGTGAGAAAAGCCTAATTGGCTGAGTACTGTAGGTTGTCCGAATATAAAAAAGACGAAGACCAAGAGGCTATATCTGGCTTTCATTGTATTACGGATTTGATTTGAGACTTAGCAAATATATAAAAACATATCCAACAAGGAAATTTAGGAGCAATAAAGTGCTAATTATGTGCAAATATCGTGGAGAATATTGACATAAAAGGTATCTTGCCTGAGTTTTCGAAAACGATTTAGTTTTGTAAGCGATTAGTGTCGTTTTCGTACTAAGTTTAAGGGTTAAACCCAATAGTAGCGTCATAATTTGAAAACAGCAATATTGCTCTAAATTGAATAAACTGTTGTCTATTGTTAAACCATAGACTCACAAACGAATCGTAACAGATGAAAGAAAGCATCCAAAATTTTATCGACAAAGTTGCCCAGCAAAACCCCAACGAACCTGAGTTTATGCAGGCTGTAACCGAAGTGGCAGA
>QIIH01000290.1 GCA_003229235.1 Flavobacteriales bacterium
TTAAGTGGGGTTACGTTTATTTCGGTCCCAGGTTGGATAGAGGCTTCTGCCTTTAGCTACTTTCAGATGGTATTGGGCTATACGGTAGGTTATGCTGTTATTGGGCTTGTTTTAATGCCCTTGTATTACAAATTAAACCTTACCTCTATTTATGCTTATCTCGAAGGTAGGTTTGGCGTGAGATCCTATAAAACAGGTGCTTCTTTCTTTCTTTTAAGCCGAATTATTGGCGCAAGTTTTAGGCTCTATTTGGTATCTAATATTTTGCAAGAATTAGTTTTTAACCAAATGGGGGTTCCCTTTTGGATAACTGTATCGATAACCATATTACTTATTTGGCTTTACACTTTTAAAAGTGGAATTAAAACCATTGTTTGGACAGATACCCTACAAACCCTATTTATGCTGATTGCGGTTGGCGTTGCGGTTTGGATTATATCTACAGACATGGGGCTTTCGTTTTCGGGAGTTATGAACTTAATTGGTGAAAGCGACTATTCTCAAATATTCTTTTTTGACGACTGGAAAGACGACAAATACTTCTTTAATCGTTTTTTTAGCGGGGCTTTTATCGCCATTGTGATGACGGGATTGGATCAAGATATGATGCAAAAAAACCTGACCTGTCGCAACATTAAAGATGCGCAAAAAAATATGTTCTGGTTTACGATCGTACTCACGATTGTAAATTTTGTGTTTATGGCCTTGGGCTTGCTTTTAACGATTTATGCAGCTAATAATGGGATTGACGCACAGAAAGATCAATTGTTCCCGTTTATCGCCATCAATGCCGATTTAGGCTTCGGGATCGCCGCCTTTTTTATTCTTGGTCTAATTGCAGCTACTTACTCTAGTGCAGATAGCGCACTTACCGCTTTAACCACTTCGTTTAGTATAGACATACTGGATATAGAAAAAAAATACAGTCCAGAACAACAAGTAAAAATTAGAAAACGAGTACATATTATGATTTCTGTGGTGTTGCTTTTAGTAATTATCGCTTTTAAATACTTGGTCGCAGACGAAAGCGTAATAGCCAAACTCTTTACTTGGACGGGCTATACGTATGGGCCACTACTAGGACTTTACGCATTTGGGCTATTCTCTAAATGGAAAGTAAAAGACAAATGGGTACCCTATGTTGCCGTTGCAGCTCCCATACTTGGATATATAATTAGTGTATTGTCTCTAAAATATATTGGGCTCAACTGGGGGTTCTTTATTTTAGTTCTAAACGGGCTGTTAACCTACATCGGCCTAATATTGATTCGTACCAAGCAAAACTAATGTACAGGCAACTTCTGCTTCTATTCTGTTTATTTTAAGGAGTTCTATCAATTCTGAATTATACGTTCCTGGATTAAAAATTACACGCTTTGGCTTTAGTGATATCAAATAATCGTAATAAGCCACTTGCCGCCCGGCATTGAGATATAAAGTGATAGTATCGATATTATTATATGGTATTAATTGAGTGTCTACTGTAATTCCGGCAACGGTTCCTTCTCGCAAACCAAATGCAACAGTTGGTTGGTTGCTTTTAACTAAGCTATTAATAGCCATATTTGAGTATCGCTCTGGTTTTAGGCTCGCGCCAAAGACTAAAGTCTTTTTTTTGTTCATATGGCAAAGATACTCTTAACCTGAATGAACGGCTTAGGATAAACAGACGTTTTCGTTTTAACATAAAACAAAGTTAAAATTGAAAATAATTGTAACAAGCAAGAAAATGTGCCGTCTATCTAATAGGAATTCGTTCCTAACTTACTGCTACAATTTTTTACGTTGATGGTTAGTGTTAATTATTGCAGTAAGGTTTACAAGCCCGGGACTCTAGATCTCGGGTTTGTTATTTAAACGTTAAACTAATGGTTTGAATGAAACATTTGCACGGTATTTGAGTCTATTAGATAGCAACAAGACATTAAAAGTGTGATTTATTTGAATTAGCCATTCACAGTAAACGTTGAAACAAAGAAAACCCCTCTATCTGGAGGGTTTTTTTATACCCCTTATTGGGTATTCTCTGAGGTAGTTGTTGGCGGTATCTTTACTTCAAATAAAATCTATCAATTATGAAGAATTACAATCATACCTCTAAGATTTCTATCTTACTATTAACCTCTTTTTTCTTTGTTAGCTGTTCTAATGACGATTCGGGCAATACTGCAACAACTATAGACGACGATAATTCTGGAGAAGTTTCTCAAGAAGAAGCATTGGCCACGGCACGTACCCAGACGCTAGAGTTCTTAACTTCGGGAGGCGAGCAAACCTGGAAAATAACAAATGCCTCACTAGAGACCTCATCTGGAGTTTTTGATATTTCGGATAATTTTAATGTGACAGACGACGAATTTGTTTTTACCAGTACCACTCTTATTTGGAATGCGGGGAACGCAATTAATACTAACGCAACTACAGAAGCAGAAACTGGTCTAGACTTTTATGTAGCCCCAGATGAGTCAACAATCGAATTCCAACCAGAGAGTGGCACCTCACTAACAGCTATAGATAATCGTCTTAGCTTTGAAGTGGTAGATAATCAAACAATAACTGCTGTATTAACTGCTGGCAGTAGTGCGCTTGGCGATATTACTTTAGAGCTTGCTCCAAAAACGGCTTCCGACTATAAAAGCCCCCCTAGCTCAGGGCTCTCTTTTAATTTGATTACTACCATTAATGGCCCCGGAATTGGAGGAGATGGTTCATGCGGATTTATTGGGTCTTATTCAGAAAATAGTTTTTATGTGGTTCACAGAGACGATACTCAAAGCGACGACACTGGGTCACCTGAGCGTATTATTAAGTACAATTTAGATACTGGCGTCGAAACAGAAAACCTGTATTATAATCCTGATTTTGTAACCAAGCGCTTAAACATAATAGACAACGAGCTTGTTGTTTTTGGGGGTAATAATGTAAATACATATCCACTTAATCCAAGCGGAGATGCCACAAATACATTTACACACGGACTACAGTTAACTCGATTTGGTTTTGCTGTTCAAGGTGCAAATGGCTATGTTGTAGGGAGTAATTTTACAGTACCTGCCAATTCCAATATTACCCGTTACAATTATGTTACCAACCAAGTTGATATACTTGGTGAGCTTCCGAAAGCACGATTTTATGGCGGAGCTGAGATTGTGAACAACAAATTGTATGTATTTGGCGGACGTCCAGAATTTAATAGTGACGAAGTAGATGCCGAGTCGTTTATTTACAATTTAGAGGATGGCAGTATAGATAGTTTTGATATGCCTGAAAGCCCAACAAACAGCTATGCAGCGCGATTCGAAAATTTAATATATGTGGCTTATGAAACCCGAACGCCAGCAGGGGAACCAGGGATTTTTGACGACGATCGCATAATTAATTTTGGCGTATACAATACATTCGACGATTCTTTTATTGTGGTGAGCCATAATCTAGACGATAGCGATATGTTTTCGACGGTTCATGCCATAACCGTATTTAACGATGCCATCTATGTAATTTACGGATCGACAGAAGAAGATCCCGTTTATAGTATTTACAGAGCTTCACTTAACTAAACCAAATCTTAATTAGCCCTTAAAAGTACCGTTTTAAAAAAGCGGTACTTTTTGCTTTTACCAACGAATTATAACGCTACCCCAAGTAAAACCACTACCAAAAGCAGCTAAGACAACCAGATCGCCTTTTTTTATTTTACCAGCTTCCCAGGCTTCGGTTAAAGCGATTGGGATTGAAGCCGCTGTGGTGTTTCCAAATTTTTGAATATTATTAAAAACCTGATCGTCCCTCAAGCCAAACTTACGCTGAATAAATTGTGAAATTCTAAGATTTGCCTGATGTGGAATAAGCATATCAATATCGCTAACATCTAGACCGTTAGCATCTAACCCTTCTTTAATTACTTCTGAAAAGCGAACCACTGCGTTTTTAAAAACTAACTGCCCATTCATATAAGGGAAATACGGAATGTTCTCTTGAGGGTTTTCTTTTAAAATTTGTGGCACCCAATACCTCGTACTTGGGCCTTGTAGTGCAAGTTCGTCTTTGTGTTTACCTTCGCTGTGTAAATGGGTAGATAAGATTCCTTGACCATCAGATTCACTTCGAGATACAATTGCTGCTCCTGCACCGTCTCCAAAGATTACAGAAACAGAACGCCCCCTATCGGTAAAATCTAATCCTCCACTATGATGTTCACTTCCAATTACAAGCACATGCTCGTACATACCTGTTTTTACAAATTGATCTGCTGTAGAAAGCGCATATACAAACCCACTACATTGGTTTCTAACATCTAATGCAGGACAAGTATCAATTTCAAGCATATCTTGTACTTGCACACCTCCTCCAGGAAAATACATATCGGGACTCAGGGTTGCAAAAATAATTAGACCAATGTCGTTAGCTTCTATTCCAGCACGCTCTATGGCTATTTTGGCGGCCTTCACTCCCATCACGCTGGTTGAGTTTCCATCTCCTTTTACGATATGCCTGCGTTCTTTTATCCCGGTTCGCTCTTGTATCCAAGCGTCGTTAGTATCAATACGCTCTGCCAATTGGTCGTTGGTAACTACATTTTCTGGAACATAATGACCAAGTCCTGAAATTTTTGATTGATACATATTAGCAAATTTTAGACCAACAATATAGCCAATATCGCGCAGTGTTTCATTAAAAATAAAAGATACCTGAAAGCGTCAAATTAAGTTTTAACATATGGATTCAACCAAATTTGATTACCTTTTTAAAAACTTTCAACCATGCAAAAATTAGTGACTATCCTGTTTATTCTAACAGGAATGACGAGCTCTCTAGCTCAAGAAAAATTAACCTATCAACAACCTCCAACCGACATTTTAGATCTGGTAGAAGCACCACTTGCTCCAGCCGTGCAAATAGATAGTAAGGGCGAGAATGTTGTTTTGATTTATCGCAATGCTTTTAAATCTATAGCCGAGCTTTCAGAAAAAGAAATGCGTTTGGGTGGTCTAAGAATCAATCCTAAAACCAATATAGGAAGTCGCACAACTTTTTATAATAATTTAAAAGTTAAAAAGGCTACTGCACAAGAGGCTAAACAAGTAACAGGATTGCCAGAAAACCCTCGCCTGTCTGGTTTTAGATGGTCTCCCAATCAAAAAATGATGGCTTGCCTAAATACGACAACAGCAGGAGTAGAAGTTTGGGTGCTAGATATCGAAAAAGCCACCTTTAAAAAAATAGCAGAGGCTAGTGTGAATGCAAATATGGGTAATGCAATAAGTTGGTTTAATGACAATAGTGCCTTGCTTGTAAAAACCTTACCTAAAAACAGTAAAGGGCTTATAGACACTGCAGAAGCAGTTCCCACAGGCCCTACAATTTCTGTAAGTGATGGCGAAAAAGCTCAAAACAGAACCTATCAAGATTTGCTTAAAAACACAAACGATGAGCACAATTTTGAACAATTAGCCTTGTCCGAATTACGCAAAGTAAATTTGGATGGGAGTAGCAGTAATTTTTTACCTGCCGCCATGTACAGACGTGTTAGTTTCTCGCCAGATGGCAACTATATTTTGATTAGCAAGATTAAAAAGCCATTCTCATATATAGTTACCTTAAATCGTTTTCCTTACGACGAAACTGTCTATGATTTGAGCGGAAATTTAGTAGCCACCGTAAATGATGTTCCGCTTAACGAAGTACAACCAAAAGGCTTTATGGCTACACGAATGGGCAAACGAAGCCTCTCATGGCGAGCAGACAAACCGAACACAATTTATTGGGCAGAAGCTTTAGACAAGGGTGACCCAGAAAACGAAGTTACCCATCGCGATGCAGTGTATCAGCAAATGGCACCATTTAAGGCGAAACCACAATTAGTTACCAAAACTATTAACCGCTACAGCGGAATTACTTGGGGGAACGATCAGATTGCAGTGGCCTATGACTATTGGTGGAACACACGAAACACTAAAACGTATATTTTTAATCCTTCTGATTCTAAACAAGAGCCTACAAAAATTTCTGACCGCAGTTACCAAGATCGTTATAGTGACCCAGGAGAATTTGTAACCACCAAAAACAGAATGGGTAAGAATGTTTTAGAAATAATAGACAATGAGGTATTTTTAATGGGTGACGGGTTTTCTGAAAAAGGACAATTTCCTTTCGTAGATAGAATGAACCTAAAAACACTGGAGACTACTCGAATTTACGAATCGCAGTATACAGATAAATTAGAAAGTCTTTATTCTGCCATAGATATGGCAACCGGAAAAGTCTTGGTACGAATCGAATCTCAAACTGAATATCCAAATTATTACTTCAGAGATATACGTCAAAAAGATGCTGTTACTGCCGTGACTAGCTTCCAAAACCCCTTTAAAAGTATTCAGGGCGTGCATAAAGAGGTGATTACTTACGATCGGGAAGATGGTCTGGAGCTAGAAGGCACATTGTATTTACCTATAGGTTACGATATCGCTAAAAAAGAAAAAATGCCCATGATTCTTTGGGCCTACCCTAGAGAATTTAAAGACAAGAGCAGTGCGTCTCAAAGCACAACAAATCCTAATGAGTTTATTTATCCTTATTACGGGTCGCCTATTTATTGGGTCACTAGAGGTTATGTTGTTTTAGACGACGCTGCTTTCCCTATTGTTGGCGAAGGCGACGAACAACCAAACGACACCTTTAGAACGCAACTAGTGAGCAATGCAAAAGCAGCGATTGATGCTGTAGATGAGTTAGGTTATGTAGATAGAGAAAGAGTTGCGGTTGGAGGGCATAGTTACGGGGCTTTTATGGTTGCCAATCTACTGAGTCATTCCAACTTATTTGCCGCAGGAATTGCGAGATCTGGAGCATATAACAGAACCCTCACTCCTTTTGGCTTCCAAAGTGAAGAACGTTCTTACTGGGATTCGCCAGAAACCTATTATTCGATGTCGCCTTTTATGCATGCAGATAAAATGAAAACACCTTTGCTTTTAGTGCATGGTGAAGCCGATAATAACTCGGGAACTTATCCGCTGCAAAGCGAGCGTTACTTTAATGCTTTAAAAGGTTTGGGAGCGACTGCTCGTTTGGTAATGCTGCCAAAAGAAAGTCATGGCTATAGAGCCAAAGAGAGCATTATGCATTTACTTTGGGAACAAGACACTTGGTTAGAGACCTATGTAAAAAACAAAAAAAATACTCTTAACGCTCAGGAAGAAGGCGTTAAAGACTAGTCATTTACTAAACTACGGCTCGCAGGGCTTTTGCGTAACTTAAAAAATGTACACAAAAGCCCTGCGAGCATTTTAGGCGCTAATAAAGTGACAAGCTGTCATAGAAGAGGTAAATGGTATCTAATTTGCTACTACCCTAGCATAATAGAATTAAAATAAAATACTATGAGTACTGGAAACATCAATGTATCTGTAGAGAACATTTTTCCGCTTATCAAAAAATTCTTGTATAGTGATCACGAGTCTTTCTGCGAGAACTAATATCGAATGCCACAGACGCCACTTTAAAACTTAAACACCTTAGCAGCATAGGTGAGGTTAAAGTAGACTACGGCAATCCTATGATCGAAGTTAAAGTAGACAAGGACAAAAAGAAACTCCATATAATCGACCAAGGTTTAGGGATGACGGCAGACGAGGTTGAGAGGTATATCAATCAGATAGCCTTTTCTGGAGCCGAAGAATTTTTAGAGAAATACAAAGAAAACGACGCTAAAGATGCTGGAATCATCGGTCATTTTGGCCTGGGATTCTATTCTGCATTTATGGTAGCAGATAAGGTCGAGATTAAAACTAAGTCACATACAGATGAGCCTGCGGCACATTGGACCTGTGATGGATCTCCTAAATACACGCTTAAAGAAATTAAAAAGAAAACACGCGGAACCGAAATAATCTTGCATATCGCAGACGATTCTACCGAGTTTTTAGAAGAAAACCGTATTGGCGAGTTACTCGCTAAATACAATAAGTTTATGCCTGTGCCGATAAAATTTGGCACAAAAACGGAGACCCTTCCGTTACCAGAAGACGCGGCAAAAGATGCAAAACCAGAAACCAAAGAAGTAGATAACATCATTAACAATCCAAATCCTGCCTGGACAAAAATGCCAGCCGATTTAGAGGAAAAGGATTATAGTAGCTTTTATCGTGAGTTGTATCCGATGCAATTTGAGGAGCCACTTTTTAATATTCATCTTAATGTAGATTATCCTTTTAACCTTACAGGTATTTTATACTTTCCTAGGATATCGGGCGATCTCAATATGCAGAAAGACCGTATACAGTTGTACCAAAATCAGGTATTTGTTACCGACAATGTCGAGGGCATAGTACCAGAATTCTTAACAATGCTGAGAGGTGTAATCGATTCGCCAGATATTCCGTTGAATGTTTCGCGTAGCTACCTACAAGCAGATGGAGCTGTAAAAAAGATCTCTAGTTATATTACTCGTAAAGTAGCAGATAAACTTAAGTCGCTCTTTAAAGACAATCGCGAAGACTTCGAAGCCAAATGGAACGATATCAAAGTAGTGATCGAATACGGGATGTTGAG
>QIIH01000237.1 GCA_003229235.1 Flavobacteriales bacterium
TCTAAGGCTTCTTGCCCATGTACTGTACGCGTTACTTCTTGCGCTAATTTACTTTGTAATTGTCGCATATGAGGCGCCTCTGCATGAGTTTCGATAAGAGTTTTAATCTCTGCCTCATCTAAAAAAGTAAATATTTTAATATAGGTCTGGGCATCATCGTCTGAGCTATTTAGCCAATATTGATAAAATTTATACGGAGACGTTCGCTTGGCGTCCAACCATACATTGCCGCCTTCGCTTTTGCCAAACTTACTCCCGTCACTTTTTGTAATCAAAGGGCATGTGAGTGCATAGCCTTTACCGCCGCCAATACGTCTAATAAGTTCGGTTCCTGTGGTTATGTTTCCCCATTGGTCGCTACCACCCATTTGCAAGCTGCAGTCGTTATTTTTGTAGAGATGCAAAAAGTCGTAGCCCTGAACTAACTGATACGTAAACTCTGTAAAAGACATCCCATCTGCGCCTTCGCCAGTTAATCTGCTTTTCACAGAATCTTTGGCCATCATATAGTTTACCGTTAAATGCTTACCCACATCACGAATAAAGTCCAAAAATGAGAACCCCTTCATCCAGTCGTAATTGTTTACAAGCTCGGCCTGATTATCATTGCCAGAATCGAAATCTAAAAAGTGAGAAAGCTGGTTTTTTACACATTCCTGATTGTGTCTCAGTGTTTTTTCGTCTAATAAATTTCGCTCAGAAGACTTCCCAGAAGGATCTCCTATCATTCCAGTGGCTCCTCCTACCAAGGCAACTGGCTTATGTCCTGCTCTTTGGAAATGCGCCAGCAACATTATAGGCACTAGATTGCCTATATGTAAAGAATCTGCCGTAGGGTCAAAACCAATATAGGCAGCTCTCATTTGCTCATTTAAATGAGATTCGGTCTCTGGCATCACATCGTGAACCATTCCTCTCCATTGCAATTCTTGCACAAAATTTGTTGGCATTTCTGTAAGATTTTGAGCAAAGATAACCGCTTAGGTTAAAAGATAAAACTCCTGTACCCCAAAATCGCGATTTAATTAGTGCCTAGTTTAGACAAGAAGCCAAGGAGGTCGTCATGAGAATAGCTTACTTTACCATCGACAAGTATTACTGGCATTATAATGTTTTTCAAGTCGTATCCAGTGCCCGTAAAAAATTCCACATTAGTTTGCTGTTTTCAGGACTTTCGACAGTGTTAAGCATCTTAAAAGGAATATCGTTCTCTAGTAAATAATTGGTAGAATACATACACCTTGGGCAATCTTCTTTATTAAAAACGACAATTCCCTCGTTTATCGCAGCGCCATCTTCGAGCATCATCGATTTGAGTTTAACTTTATTCTTTTTATTCTGAGATTCTAGAAATTTCTCCGGTATTTTCCAATTATAGCTTGTGCTATAGTTAGTTTTAGTCTCTAATCTTTTTGCACGAAAAAAAGTGATTTCTCCTCCCGGCGGAACAATTTTTATTATTGGTTGTTTGCCCAATACTTTGAGTCCTTCCGATTTTGTGAGTTTGAGAGTCACTTCTTGAGGCATGTCAGAATTATTTTTTACACTAAAAATAAAAGTCCTATCTCCTTGCTGTACATTTACTTTAACTGGTTTCTCTTGAGCAAAGACCATAAAGGGGATTAACAAAAATACTGACATTAATTTTGGGTTAATTCTCATAAAAAAGTTATTTAATGGAGGGGAGGAATGTAAATCTACTATATTTTTTTGAAAGCAAAACTCCGTCAATTATAATAATACATGTAATTTGGCCTTATGATTTTAGTCACTGGAGGAACTGGCTTGGTAGGATCTCATCTTCTATATGCTTTAGTAAAAGCAGGGCATAGCGTACGCGCTATTCACAGAAGAGAGAGCTCTTTTGACGCAGTTAAAAAAGTTTTTAGTTATCGTCAAGACGGTCCCGCACTATATCAAAAAATAGAATGGCAAGAGGCTAATTTGCTCGATATTATGCAGCTAGAGGTAGCATTTAAAGATATTTTAAGGGTTTACCATTGTGCAGCTTGCATCTCTTTTGATCCTAAAAAATATAATCTACTTCGCAAAACCAATATTACTGGAACGGCCAATATTGTAAATATGGCGCTAACACATAACATAGACAAATTGTGCTATGTAAGCTCGATTGCTAGTTTGGGTCAACGCAATTCTAAAGGTGTTATTAACGAAGAAAGTGAATGGAATCCTGACCAAAAGCACAGCGTTTATTCAATTAGTAAATATGGGGCCGAGATGGAGGTGTGGAGAGCCTCACAGGCAAGTAAAACTGTAGAAAGCTCTCTAAGTGAGGACACGCCACTCATTGTGGCATAAAGCATTGTTACTAAATGATCGTAGGTTTTGAATTTCTTATAATACCTGTCACTATTAAACTGTTCTGCTGTCCGAGTAATATCCTCTTGGGGTAAATGCTTTAAGATTTGTTTAATTATGGGAGTTCCCTTCCGCCAAAGTGTGTACTTTTGTTCATATCACAATTTTGTCGAAAAAATCGAGATATACAAAAAGTGGGGAATCCTATTTGGAAATCCCACTTTTAAAAATGTTTATCGGACACTAAATGATTAAATATATAATAGAAAAATAAATGAGAAAAACAATTTTAATATTAGGAATAGCAGGGATGCTGTTTTCGACTGGATGTCAAAATTCAAATGAACAAAATTCAAAAATAACGACTGACAAAAGTCAGAAAGAAGCAACAAGTTTTTCAGAAACAACAAATGATAAATTATTAGATTACCTACCATTTTCAGACAAAACCGATTATAAAAATGCAAGGAAAGGTTTTATAGCAACCCTCGAATCTGGGGAAATAAAAGATACAGAAGGAAATATTGTTTACAGTATGAAACAATATGATTTCATCAATGGTGAAGCACCTTCAACAACAAACCCAAGTTTATGGCGTCAAAGTGAATTAAATAGCATTAACGGGTTATTTCAAGTTACCGAAGGTGTTTATCAAATTAGAGGATTTGATTTAGCAAATATGAGTTTAATTAAAGGAGAAAAAGGTTGGATAATAGTTGATCCATTATTGTCTCCTGAAACTGCAAAAGCTGGACTTGAATTAGCAAACAGAGAACTTGGAGAAAGACCTGTAACTGCAGTAATTATTACCCATAGTCATATTGACCATTTTGGTGGTATTCGCGGAGTTGTGGACGAAGCAGATGTAATAAGTGGTAAAGTTCCAATCTATGTTCCAGAAGGTTTTTTTGAACATTCAATTAGCGAAAATGTAATGGGAGGAAATACAATGGGAAGAAGAGCATCTTATATGTATGGAAATTTATTACCAAAAGATGATAAAGGAACTCTTGGAACTGGTTTAGGTCAAACAACATCTACAGGTTTAGCTGGGATTTTAGATGGTACTGATATCATAAACGAACTAAATGGAGAGAGCAGAATAATTGACGGAATAAAAGTTGAATTTATCTATACTCCAGAATCTGAAGCTCCTGCTGAAATGATGTTTTATTTTCCGAAATATAAATCATTTTGTCAGGCAGAAGATTTAAGTCGTACACTTCATAATTTATATACACTTAGAGGTGCACAAGTAAGAAACGGTCAAAAATGGAGTCAATATATTGATTTAGCAATTGCCAAATGGGGAAATGACGTAGAATCATCTTTTGGTTCGCATCATTGGCCAACTTGGGAGAATAAAACAATTGGTAAATATTGGGCAAGTCAACGTGATTTATACCGTTATATTCACGACCAAACTTTACGTTTAGCAAATAATGGCTACACACCAAGGGAAATTGCAGAGATGTTACAACTGCCAGAATCTTTAGACAAGGAGTTTTCAAACAGAGGCTACTATGGCTCTGTAAGTCACAATGTTAGAGCACAATATCAATTATATTTTGGATGGTTTGACGGTAATCCATCGAGCTTACACAAACTTACACCAGAAGATGGAGGTGAAAAATATGTAGAGTTTATGGGAGGTGCTGATAACCTGTTAGCGCAAGCAAAAAAATCTTTTGATAAAGGAGAATATAGATGGGTTGCAGAGGTTGTTAATCATCTGGTATTTGCAGAACCAAAGAACCAAGATGCTAGAAACTTATTAGCAGACACTTATGAACAGTTAGGGTATGTCTCAGAATCAGGACCTTGGAGAAATTTCTATTTATCGGGTGCTAAAGAACTAAGAGATGGTGTTAAAGTTTTACCAACACCTAATACCGCAGGTGCCGATATGATAAAAGGGATGTCTCTTGATTTGTTTTTCAATTTTATGGCAATGAAATTTATTGGAACTGATAAAGAAGCTCAGAAAATGAATTATAATTTTAATTTTATTTTTCCAGACATTAGTAAGAAAGCTGTTTTAATTGTAGCAAATGGAGTTGTAACACCACGTATTGGAAGTAATCTAAATAACAACGTAACTGCTACAATTACAATCAATAGAAAAGATTTAAACAGAATCAGCTTAGGAGAAATAACGTACAAAGATTTAATTGATGATGGCACAATAAAAATTAATGGAGACGGAGAAGCTTTTAATAATTATTTAAGCAAATTAGACTCATTTAATTTTTGGTTTAATATTGTAGAACCATAAAGAAAAGTTGCCAATCGAGTAGACGGCTCTGCTCATAATTGAGCAGAGTACGCCTCTCACACCACCGTACATACGGGTCTCCCCGAATCAAGCGCGGGGCAGGCTGTATACGGCGGTTCACCAAATTGAAGTTTGCGTGTTATTAATGTAATCTACCAAAGGTTAATATCCTTTTCGTTTTAGTCTAGATTTGGTTATTGTAGTTCGTAGAATTGGGGGAATGATCATAGCTCCTTGCTGTACATTTACTTTAACTGGTTTCTCTTGAGCAAAGACCATAAAAGGGATTAATGGCTTTATGGAACTTAAATTACCAAGACTAGGCAATCTATTTTATCTTCCCACAAAAAAGTACGTACTTCGCTTCATGATTTTAGTCACTGGTGGAACTGGTTTGGTAGGATCTCATCTGCTCTATGCTTTAGTAAAAGCAGGGCATAACGTGCGCGCTATTCACAGAAGAGAGAGCTCTTTTGACGCTGTTAAAAAAGTTTTTAGTTATCGTCAAGACGGGACCGTGCTATATCAAAAAATCGAGTGGCAAGAGGCTAATTTGCTTGACATTATCCAGCTAACGGAAGCATTTAAAGGTATTATAAGGGTTTACCATTGTGCAGCTTACATCTCTTTTAATCCTAAAAAATATTATCTGCTTCGCAAAACAAATATTACTGGAACGGCCAATATTGTAAATATGGCATTAGCACATAACATAGACAAATTGTGCTATGTAAGCTCGATTGCTAGTTTGGGTCAAGGCAATTCTAAAGGCGTTATAAACGAAGAAAGCGAATGGAATCCTAACCAAAAGCACAGCGTTTATACAATTAGTAAATATGGGGCCGAGATGGAGGTGTGGAGAGCCTCACAAGAAGGCTTAAAAACAGTTGTTGTAAATCCTGGCGTTATTCTGGGAGAAGGACATTGGGATTCGGCCAGTGGAAGTATAACAACAAGAGCATTTAAGGGTATTCCCTTTATGACAAAGGGTATTATAGCAGTGGTCGATGTGTTGGATGTTGTTGACGTGATGCAACGATTAATGGACAGTCAAATCACAATGCAGCGATTTGTAGTAGTTGGACATAATTGTAGCTATAAAGAAATTTTAGGACAATTATGTGAAGCCTTAGGTAAGAAACCTCCGGCTCGATATATTTCTAAATTTTGGTTATTGGTTTTGAGCAACTTAGATGCACTTAGTAGCTTTTTGTTTAGAACAAAAAGAAAACTGCCAGGTAGTACTGTACGGTCTTTGTACTCGCAAGACTTTTATGATTCTAATGCGATAAAAACTACTATAGATTTTAGTTTTAGACCTCTAGAACAAAGCATTAATAGAGTAAGCAAACACTTTCTTAACGATTGTTCTTAGAAACCTGAGTTCGACCTAAGATTTGTTTACAGTTTAGATGTATTTTTATTCAATTAGAACTCAGGTTAGAAGCATCTAATAATCGTCGTTTGCCTTTAACAACAGTATCCTGTTGGTGATCTGGAGTGTTTATTAGGTCTAAATCGAAATTTATAGAATCTTTAGGCAAGCCAAGGCTATCTCTAACTCGAATTGCAACTTCTCGTAACGAATCACGGCGTCTTTTTTGGTTTGCTTTATCTACTTCAATCAGAGAATCAACTACAATTAAACGATTGTCTAAGTTTTGCTTAACAATCTTGAACATGTCACGATACTCATCAATTTTAGCAGTATAATAGGCATTACTGTGCTCAAACTGGAGGCTATCGATTTGATACTTTTTATAAATATAGTTTCCTAAATCTACTTCGGCTCGTTGTAAAGTGGCACGATTATAGCTTTTTGAAGCTGTAGACAAATATGCATCTGTAAAGATCTCGATCATTACTTCTTTGGCAATCAAGTTGTCCGGTTTTTCTGGATATTGAATATCCGAACATTGCCAAAACAACAAAGCTACTATGATCGCTAAAAAATATGGTGCTTTCATCGGTTAAAGGTAATTCGCTCAGGGGTTCCACGCTCAAGTAACTTAAAGTTCTCGTAAACCATAACACCATTCACAAAAGTGTGAGTTACTCTAGAACTAAAAGTGGTCCCTTCAAAGGGTGACCAACCACATTGATACAAAATGTTCTGACTATTTACCGTCCATGGTAATTGTGGATCTATTAGCACCAAATCTGCTTTAGCACCCTCTTTAATAAAACCTCTATCTGCGATCTGGAACAAAATTGCCGGGTTATGACACATTTTCTCGACTAACTTTTCTATAGAAATTTTCCCATCCTTCACATATTGCATCAAGGCAACTAGGCTATGCTGTACCAAAGGCCCTCCAGAAGGAGCTTTTGTGTAAGGGTTGTTCTTTTCTTCTAATGTGTGCGGAGCGTGATCTGATGCAATCACGTCTATCTTGTCGTTTAATAAAGCCTTCCACAGCCCGTCTTTGTCTTTTTGAGTTTTAACGGCGGGATTCCATTTAATTTTAGTGCCTTTTTGTGCGTAATCCTGATCTGTAAAGTGTAAGTGATGCACACATACTTCGGCCGTGATTTTTTTGTCTTTTAGTTTCTTTTTGTTCGAAAACAACTTAGTCTCTTTGGCGGTAGATAGGTGAAAAACATGCAAACGAGCTCCTGTTTTCTTAGCCAATTGTATTGCTTTAGAAGAAGATAAATAACACGCCTCTTCACTTCTAATAAGTGGATGCTTTTCTATTGGAATATCATCACCATATTGCTCGATATAAGCAGTTAAATTGTCTTTGATGGTTTGCTCATCTTCACAATGCACAGAAATAAGCAAATCGGTGCTAGAAAATATTTTCTCTAAAACATCTGGATCATCTACCAACATAT
>QIIH01000015.1 GCA_003229235.1 Flavobacteriales bacterium
GCTTTTAATAAAAAAGAGAAGCCTTTCGGCTTCCCTTTTTATTTGTGAGGCTTATAATGAAAATTTATTCTTTAATAAACTTTCTAGTAACAATCATATCACCAGAAACAATTCTTATAAAGTAAGTTCCTGTCGCTAAGGTAGAAACGTTAATTGTGTTTCCTGGTTCAAGTGTGCTGGCTTGTTTAACCTGAATACCAAAGGCGTTAAAGACTCTTACGTCTTGTACTTCAAGACCCTGAGTGTCAACCTCTAGCAAGCTTACCACTGGGTTAGGATAAATAGTAAAGGCATCTTGACTAGCATCATTTAACTCAAAAGTACGCAAAGGTGCTTTGGTTGCATCAACACAAAAAGCAGTGGCTTCTGAGCTGGAAAAACTTCCTCCTGTTACAATAACGCCTTCACTACTTGAGAGTGTATAAGAACCATTCCCGAAGGCACAGCAAATACCATCTCCAAAGGCATCAGTTATTGTAAAAGTGTAGTCTCCGCTTGCCAAGCCTGAAATATTTTCTGTAATAGAAGAACCATCAGGATTTGCCGTCGAATAACTTCCCGAAGCAACAGTTGCACCACCTGAATTTTGCAGTGTCCACGCGGTTTCTTCTGGATAGTTGTCAAAGGTAATATCCAAGGTTAACGAAGCAGCTGCGCAGTCGTTCCCTGTGCTCCCGCCACCATTCGTTAAAGAAACATCATCTATTGCAACATCGGCTTGCCACGTACCACCGGTTACTCGATTAAAGCGTAGCTGAACACCACCACCAATGTAGGCGGCCAGATCAACATCAACAGTATTCCATTGATTTCCTTGATTTCCTGTTTGGCTCCAAAGGGCACTCCAAGCGCTACCGTTATCACCAGAAGCTTCTAAAGTGATACTTCCTGCATCTGTCGATCCGAACATATGATATTTAAAACTAAAAGTAGCTTCTGATTCGCCTGATAAATCAAAACAAGGTGATGTGATAATTGCCTGTTTTGTAGGATATCCGGTTCCGTTTCCAGAAGCCTCTACAAAAATATAGTAGGTGCCTTCTGTCGCACTACTAGGGCCGGTATTACTAGAAGGAGTTCCGCTTGCGTCTACTGTCCAGTTTAGGTCATCACCAGAATTTTGTGTCCATGCACCAATAGTATTCTCAAAACCTTCACTATAAGGGAAGGATGTAATGCCTCCTGTACAACCTGTTGGGCCGCCGCCGCCAGCTGTCATAGATACATTATCTAAGGCGATATCTGCTTGCCAAGTTCCACCAGTTACACGGTCAAATCGCAATTGTACGCTTGCTCCCACGAAGGCTGCCATATCAATACTTACAGAATTCCATGCGTTGCCTTGGTTTCCAGTTTGAGACCAAAGTGTCGTCCAGTTAATTCCGTTGTCAGTAGAGGCTTGTAAGGTAATTGCTCCCATATCGCTAGAACCAAACTGGTGATAATCGAAATTAAACGAAGCTTCGCTTTCTCCACTCAAATCATAACAAGGCGAATTAATAATAGCTCGCTTGTTAGGATAACCTGTTCCGTTTCCGGAAGCTTCTACATAAATATAGTAAGTCCCATCATTTGCAGATGAAGGCCCTGTGTTGCCTGAAGGCGTTGTTCCTGAGAGTAATACCCAGTCTAAATCGTCTCCGCTATCTTGAGACCACGCACCTATAGTGTTCTCAAAACTTTCGCTGTAAGGAAACGCTGTAATACCTCCTGTACATCCTGCCGTATCTAGGGTAGTAATATTTACTGTATTGCTCTGTCCAGATTCGTTGCCTGTAGCGTCTTTTGCAATTACATAAAAGCTATAGGCAGTATTTGGTGTTAAGCCAGTTACAGAATAGTTGTTACTACTTGCCGTTGCAACGTTTATCCCATTTTGATAAACATCGTAACCAACAACAGCTACATTGTCTGTCGATGCATTCCAGTTTAAATCTGTAGAAGTTGCAGTTGTGCCAGAAGCGGCAAGGCTAGTAGGATCGCTAGGAGCCTCTGTATCTGGAGGGCCAGTAGCTATCTTAAAGGATGCTACATGCGATCTTCTTACTACAGACGATGGGCCTTTCATATATTCTCCAATATGCCAGAAAGTTTCGTCGTCAAGTGGGTCAACTGTAAGTTGAGAATAATCTCCATATCGTCCATCAGGGCGATTGGTAACGGCATCTCCATCTACGATAAACTGCTCTGCAATCGTCATAGTACCTAAAGGGTCTGTTGCCTGACGTCCTGTATAGCGAAGTGAAGTATATTGTGTGCTACTTACTATGGTGTAGCCTAAGCCAATGTTACCAGACGAATCCATACTAATACTAGCACAGAATGCACTGTGGTTAGGTTGCGAGTAGGTGCCTTCTTGATAAATTGTCCAAGGAGCAGTGTCGTTTGCCTGACGTAGTTCATACCAGCGAATACCTGCTTTGGTGTCGTTTCCAGAAACGTCTACTACAAAATTCATTACTGCCGAATTATGAGTGCCAAAGCGCCGATAATTGGTCATATACATCATCGTTGCTTGAATTGCATCGATGTTAGGGCCACTACCTGGTTCGTCTAAGTTCTGAAAACTACCTCCATTAAAGGTTGCATCAAATGCAGCCGTATTTATTTGTTGAGGAGAGGAGATAGAAGAGTTGGATGGTACCGACCAGTCTGTGCTAATATTCCATACTTTTAAATGATCGGTAGAGATTCCTGACCAACCGTCGTCCTGCATATAAACAATTGGATGTGGCACTCCAACTGGTGGTAAGCTAGCGCCTATGGCGTTAAAGCCTCCTGGGCTGTAAAAACCATTGTCTTCTACTCCAGGAAGTGGAAAACCAATCATTTGTGATGAAGCATTTCCAACTAACATTTCGTCTCTTTCTAGGGCAAAAACTACATCGTTTGTAGCTTGTGAACCTTGATTTTTATTAGCTGTGATATAATAACCATCTCCCCATACAGACATTTTCTCATAATCTGGAAAGGTTCCTGTATTAAAACGATAGGTATACCAGCCATCATTAACCGGATCTGGGCCTTGACAAACTGCTACTAAAAAACCATTGGGAGTATTACTAAACTGCATAATGATAAAGCGATTGGCAAAGCGATCGTAAACCACCACGGGATCTCCTAAAGTTTCGCCTGGGAATAAAGTACCTAGAGAAGCTTCTGGTAATAATACATTACCAGCACGGTCTAAGATTCCAAAACCTGAATTAAAGGCGTATACATAATGATTAGGGCCAATTGCACCTGTAGGATCATTCAAAACAGTTCCTAAATGAGCATCAAAAGAAGCAATAGGGGCACGACCAGCTGTAGTTGTGGCAATTTCTTGCAGTTTGGCTAGTGGGTCTGGTCCTGCTGGAAGGCCTTTGCCCGGAACAAAAGTATTAGACCCTCTGCGTTTTGGGGGTGCAACGTCTTCGAATCCTGTGGCCGAAATAATATTGTCCATAGAAGACAAAGCTGGGATTTTGTGCATATACGCAGCTGTTGAAAAGGAGCTGGCTTGCATTGCGCCATCTTGTGCTTGTGTGGCAAAACTGCAAAGCAGCGCCAACACAGAAATGTAAATTTGTTTCATTGTAGTTAGGTTATAAGTTCAGGAGGTGAAAGTAATAATTATTTGCAGGAAAAAGATTACAATGAATGTTAATTTTAACATTTAATTGTTAATTAAATCGATATAATACAAAAATCATAGATTATAAGCAGAGCATTGTCATGGAATTATGTTAAAATGATAATTGTCCCTAGTACCAAAATGTAGTAAGAACTTGGTCCAATGAAGGGAGCAATGCTATGCGTGCGTGAATGTTGTTTAAATGATTCGTGAACAAATTTTCTTGCTTGATGGATATACTGGATACTAAAAAAGCTAATAAACATCTAATGTTTATCAGCTTTTTTAAGTTACAATGAAACAATAACTCGGTATGTTTATTTGTGATTATTCAGCACAAAGGGTAATTGGTAAAATACCAGGTGCAGTTTCTCCTTTTGCCATTACCACCATCTGTTTGCCATCCATCTCTATATGAGTCGCGTGTACAAATAGTCTCTCGGTGTTGGAGATAATAAATAGCGCTTAACTAACAAAGAGCATTAAAACGGTGATACGTTAAAATTTAAAACTCAGACCACTGTAAATACCAAAATAATAAGGTCTAAAGTTATTTGTTGCTGCACTACTGGATCCGTTTAGTTGTAATTTAAAAATTGGATCTATGCTAAATTGAATGCTTTTAGTGATTTCGTAATCAAAGCCTAAGCCCAAGTTTAGAGTAAGTCCAAGCCCTGTGAGATTATTTGCAGTACCTACTTGTAAATTATCACCTTCTTCAGAAGTGGCATATATTCTGTTATCGTTTAAAACAATTAAACTGGACCCACCAATAAGATTTGCTCCAAATCGGCTATTAATAACCGCATATTCGTATTCGAGTGGGAATTCTAAAAAGGAAATTTGCTGATTAATTCCTATAACGTCATTAGCGTCAAAAAAAGCAGTAGCTTCAGGGTTTAACGAGATACCTTCAGAAATCTCTTGCCCAGGGTCGATACCTGTTAACTGATAAACATTAACGATTCCATCGATTATATTTACCTGAAAATTTTGAGTGTCATAACCGAGGTTTATTTTATTTACACCAAATCGTAATGCTGATTTAGGAGTGAATTGATTTTTGATTTTTATCCCATAACTCAGGTTAGTTTCGCCCTTTCTTGGGTTGTCTACGAGTCTGGCATCCAACATTGAACCTCTTGTTATAGATCCATAAGTGGTGGGTGCAATTACAGCTCCAATAGTCCATTTATAATCAAGAGCTTCGCGAGTTCTAATTTCTCGTTCTAGCGCCCGCATAGCTTTAGATTTTTTTACTTTTGGGCTATTGTAGCTCAATGATAAAACCGGCAAAGGTTGCGCAATTTCGCCTTTAGTTGGAGTCTGGGTTGTATTGACAAAGTCTTTTGAGATTCCTTGTTTTATAAGGGTAGAGCTATTGGTTTCATTATCACCACTTGCGGAAAAATAAGCGGTGCCTCTAGCAACAGTCGTATTTGAACGATTCGAATTTGAGTTTATACTGTTCGCGCTAGTTCTAGTGGTGCCATTTGTCAAAACACTCGTTGTATTGTTTTGGGCATATCCCTGAGTTGTATTTGAGGGAGTGTTATTATTTTGTGAAGTATTCGCTGAAGTTGTATTTGTGTTATTGCTATTTGAGTAGCTAGGAATTGTTTTGTCGTTAAGGGTATTACTATTTGCAACTGATGAGTTACCAGAATCGCTAGGGTCTTCGTCTCCATAAACAGTCGAAGTATCAACCGAATCGTTGGTGTTAGCAATAATACCGGTATCTACCGCCACATTGCCATTAGTAACAAGGGTCTGATTTGAGTTTTGATCTGAATTTGCATCCGTTAATAGTAACTCAGAGTTATTAGTGCCGCCATTATTAAGCCTGTTAGGATCTTGATTTGTGATATCATCTGCATTTGAAGTGCCATCGCCAAACCAAGCAGGTCCAAAATAAACAAATGTGGCAATTAAACCAATAGCCAAAACACCAAGACCAGCGCTGCGCCACCAAATAGGTGCAGCTTTGTTATTATCTTGTGGTTGATCTAGCTCTGTAGTAATTGCATCCCAGATTTTATCAGCGTTTGGTGGGGCTTGATCAAAATCTTGAAGCGTATTGCTAAATACCTTTCCTATGTCTTTTTTATTAACCATGTTTTAAGGTATGGTTTAGATTATCAGAGGTTAGGTTAACAATCTTACCCTTTAAAATATGTTTTGCACGATGCAAATTGGATTTAGATGTGCCTAAACTAATTGATAATATTTCCGAAATTTCTTTATGAGAATATCCATCTAACTGATACATATTAAATACCAATCTATAACGGCTAGGAAGCTCTTGGATAAGAGCTAATAATTGTGCCAGTGGTAATTTTTGGTCGTTCTCAATATTAGTGTCGTTGTCTTGTTCGCTGGTGCGTTGCTCATCTATTGGTTGGATGTACAATTCTTTTTTGTACCTGTCTATCGCACTGTTAATCACGATTCGTTTCATCCAACCTTCAAAGCTACCCTTGCCATTATATTTGTCAATATTTTGGAATATCTTGATAAAAGAATCTTGCAAATTATCTTCTGCTTCTGGCAGATTTTTGCAATATTTAAGACATAACGCAAAAAGTCTGTCCTTGTACTGCAAGAACAATTCACTTTGCGCCTTGCGATTCTTCTCTTTACACAATGTAATTAGCTCGTCAAGTCCCAAAAAACTATTATTTATAAATGGTTTGCTCACAATATTAATACAGATGGTCAAACCTAACTTTGCCTATTAAGGCCTATTAAGGCCTATTTAAGCCGTTCAACACACTCAAGAAATTGATTAATAATATATCTAGCTAGCAATTTCTTAATTTGAAACAAAACAAAGTAACTCTTTATAAAAGGTTACCCTTTTTGTGTGTCGTCTGTCTTATAGACTATCTAATTGTAATAGGTTGCGTTTAAAGTTAACATTTATTCTTTGGTATAAAAAAAGCCACATCATACTAGATGTAGCCTTTTTTGCAGTTATTTTAGTAAAGTCCTATTTAAAGAAGTCCCTTTTGCTTTTTACTTTATTATTGCTTAGTAAACTTATAAGTCGTATCCTCAGGAGAAACGCAGTCAGATTGTAAATCGTTTCCAAAAGTTAAAAAGAAAACAGAGTCATCCAATAAATCATACGTTGAGGCATCTCCAAGTGGAGGTCCAAAATAATCAGACCCGTCTCCACAAGAACAGTTACTTTCTTGAAAAGGAACAAGGATTGTCCCACAAACTAGCGTGAACTTAAAGTCATTTGGAGTTGTACAATAATCAGGGTAATTACTAGTAAAGAAAACACGTTCTGTACTGAACTCTCCTACTGTGACATCTAAAATCGAACCATCATCAAAGGTAGGTCCATCTACATATGGAGTAATTTCTTCAATCAAGTAACTCCCTACCATGAATGTGTCTGGTATTGGGCAAATAACAGTAGGCAAATACTGAAAAGGAGAATTAAAAAATCCACCTGTAATAATTCCACCCGCATTGTCGGAAGAAAAAGTTCGTCCATCAGATAAATTCATTGACAAGCGAATAACAAAGACATCTCCACCAAACAAATCTTCTTCGTTCACAGAAAGCGCGCTTAGCATTTCTTCTAAGGTTATGGAAATAATTCCTCGTGGTAAGCCAAATGGACCTGGGCTAAACTCACTTTTATCTACAGTGCCTATTTGAACCTCCTCGGCAGAAGAATCACCATTATCTGGCGAATTATCATTAAAAGAAACATAAACGTCAATAGTCTCCATTAAACTACCTTCTTGATCATCTTGTGCTTCAACCTCTACCGAAAACCCAGCACCTTCAACACCTA